>CALQKQ020000104.1 GCA_943331195.2 Akkermansia muciniphila
GCCATGTTGAGATTTCCGCCATCCGTCCCCATGAGGAAGCGGGTGAAGTTCGTGGGCAAAGCAGAAGTGTTCACGCCTTCCTTGATTTTCACCCCATTGACCCAAATGGCTTTGGTGGTGCCGTTCTTGTTGACCACAATGTGCTCCCAGACTCCGGGAGTGAGGCCGCCGGCCACGTCGATGCGCTGGGTGCCGCCATCGCAGCATCCCGCCGTGTCAAAGTAGATATTTCCGTTCGACCAAGGAGTGTGCACGTTGATGCCGCGCTCCATGCTGTTAGACTGGGCGTACATGGAGGAGGAGTCGGGCGTGCCAGAGAGGTTTTGCCACCAGGAGATGGCTACCTGATCCTGCGCGGCTCCGATGTTGAGGAAGCCGCCGCCTTCTACCACCACCCCAGTGCCGGAATTTCCCGAAGCACCCATGTCGATGGCCTTGTCCCCAGCGAGGCCGGTCCGTCCGGTGCCATCAGCGGTGAACAGCGTATTCGGCTTCAAAGTGCCGGGGAAACTCTTCACCTGATCCAAGGTCTTGGCGGGATCAGTGTCATCGTCGAAGTTCCAGTAGGCCACCAGGTCCGTCTGGCCGGGGCGGAGCGGGCGGGAAGCTGCATTGTTAGGATTGGAGCTGCTGTAAAGCGCTTCTGCGCCGTCCGAGAAGCCGTCGCCGTCGCTGTCCACCACCAAGGGATTGGTGCCGGTGTTGGAGGCATTGACAAAGGCTCCGGTTTTGGTTTCAGCGCCATCCTTGATGCCGTCGCCATCGGTGTCGGCCACCAGGCGATTGGTGCCAGTGTTGGAGGCACTGACCCAGACGCCGGTGCCGGTTTCGGCGCCGTCCAGCGCGCCGTCCCCGTCGGTGTCGTTGTTGTCCGGCTTGGTGCCGCTGGCAAATTCGCTGGCGTTGCTCAAGCCATCGCTATCCAAATCGCCCCCTGGGGCCATCACCGCCAGGGTGGCGGCAAAGCGCAGTTCCCAGGCATCGGCAAGGCCGTCGCCATCCACGTCGTTCGGTCCATCAAGCGAACCCGGCGTGTCTCCGGCGTAAAGCAGCGCCACTTCCTCGGGAGTGAGCGCCCGTTGGTAGATCGCGAAGTCGTCGAGCACCCCGTTGACCGCTTCCGTTTGGTTGGAGGAGTTGCCGATGAACAATTCCGTGAAGTCGCTGGCGAGGGGGCTAGTGTTTTCCCCAGTGGCGATTTCCACCCCGTTGACATAGATGAATTTAGTGTCGCCATCCTTCACCAGCACGATGTGGTTCCAGGTCGAGATCCACGTGGCCCCGGGATTGCTGCTGATGCGGTTGCTGCCATCGCAGCAGCCCGAGCCATCCCAGTAGATTCCCCCGTCGCTCCAGGGCGAGTGGGTGGCCAAGCCGCGCGTGATCGCCGAACTAGGCGACACCGCGAAGAAGGTGCTCTGGTTGCGCACTTCTTGCAGATTTTGCCAGAAGGACACCGTCACTTTGTTGGTGGCGCCCAAGACATTCAGGAAGCTGCCATCGGGCACGTGCAGGCGGTGCCGATCGTTGCCGAACAGCATGCCGCGATCCGATCCGGTGCCGGTCCGTCCGCCGCCCGCCGGGGTGTATTGGGCACCGCTGAGCAGCAACCCAGCATTGCCGGCTTGCACGTCAATGGACAAGGCCCCTCCATCCGTGTCGAAATTCCACCAGGCGATCAGATCGCCGGCAGATCCCGTCTGGGCCAGGCCCAGAAGCAGAGGGCTAATAAAGTAAATCAGTGGTTTTCTCATAGTGAATGCGTTGTGGGTGGATTCGCCGAACTGGGTTCAAGGAGATTCAAGGGAATACCCGAAGACTTTAAACAAAACACCCCAGCCCAAGTCACGACAAAATTGCATTATCGTTAAAAATTGCCGGTTTTGCATGGGAGGCCGCCGTCTGCTCGGCCCTCGGCCCCAGCGAAAAGCCATCCTAGGGTCAAGCCCGAGCCCAATCTAGGCCAAGCCCTGAGTCGCTGGCCCGCAATTCACTTACCGGCGGCGGCAGGCCGCGCCCCCTTCCAACCGGCCCTCCACTGGGCGCTGAGCTGCTCCACCAGGCCCGCCATTTCCGGCCGGGCCGCCACATTGACATTTTCCTGAGGATCGACCTCGTGGTCGTAAAGCTCGAGGGCTTCGATGCGGTTGGGATCTCGGCGGGGCACCCAGGCGGTAAAGCGGTAGCGGGCGGTGACCATGGAGTAGCCCATCAGCTTGCGGCCATCGTCCAGACCCCGGGGATATTGGCTGAAGGCGGCCGTTTTCCATGCCCGCTCCGGATGTTCCAATAGGGGCCGAAAACTGGTCCCCTCCAGGTGGGCGGGCTGCGGCAAACCAGCCAAATCCACCAAGGTCGGGTAGATGTCGACGAATTCCACCAGGCCATCGCTAGCTCCGCCCACGTGCTTCATTCCCGGAACCGAAAGCAGCAGGGGCGCGTGCGTATCGTTTTCGGTGTTGCTGTGCTTGCACCAGGCATCGTGTTCCCCAAGCTTCCAGCCGTGGTCGCCCCAGAGCACCACGATGGTGCGCGAGCTTAGGCCGAGGCGGTCGAGTTCATCCAAGACGCGGCCGAGTTGCGCGTCCATATAGCTGATTGCAGCATAGTAGCCGTGCTTGAGTTGCCGGGCGAGGTCCTCCGAAAGGGATCCGTCAGGAATGCCGCGATAGTTGCGCAATTCGCCGCCTTCCAGCACCGCGTAGTCGGGGGCGTCGGCGGCGCGAAAGGGATTGGGGGCCAACTTGATGGTGGCAGGATCGTAGAGGTCCCAGTATTTTTTGGGGGCGACAAAGGGAAGGTGGGGTTTGGAAAAACCCACCGCCAAGAAAAAGGGCTCCGGGTGCTGGCTCCTTTCGCCCAGTGCCTGGACGGCTAGGGTGGCGACTTTGCCATCGGTAAACGTCTCATCGGGGACGTCGGCGGCCTCAAATGCGGGACCTCGGCTGCGCGGACCACTAGCTTGCGCCCGCTTCGCCTTGGGCAAGCGCGCCCCGGGCTTCCCCTCCCCTGCGGGAGCCACGTCGCTCGCATTCTGGTTCTCCAACAACCCATAGGCGGCCCCCTTGGAGGCCTGCCAAGGAACCGACCAGCTCGGGGCGTCATCAAAACCTCCATGAAAAATCTTCCCCATGCCTTGAACGAAGTAGCCGTGGCTCTTGAAGTGCTGCCCCAAGGTGATGACCCCAGGCAGCGCCGTGCGGAAGTGGGTCTGCAAGTCCCACACCTTCGAGGTGTCCGGGCGGACTCCCGTCAATAGGCTCGTGCGGGAGGGCGAGCACACCGCCTGCTGGCAATACGCCCGCTTAAACGTCATCCCCGAGCGCGCCAAGCGATCCAAGTTAGGACTTTTAATGTAATTGGCCCCGTAGGCCCCGAATTCCGGGCGGAGGTCGTCCACCGCGATGAAGAGAATGTGAGGCGGAGCCGCCGCCCGCAGCGGTCCCACCGCAACCACACTGAGGAAAAAGCACCAAGAATACCATTTCATAAAAGGAGCGAGCAAGGAGGCTACACCGCACAGGATTCAAAAACCCTCACTTGGCGGGCTTGCGGTCAGGCTTTTCCGCGCGGCCCGCATGGCGGCCCGTCCCGTCGCCGTTGTCGAGAATTCCCCCCGCCGGATTGAGCCGGGCCAAGGCCGCTTGCAAGCGATCGCGAGCCGCCGCAGCGGGCCCAGCCAGGGCCGCGCCGGACACCAAGCGCTCCGCGAAGGGCGCCTCCGCCATATCGAAAAGCTGCCCCGCCTGATCCAGCTTCCACCCAGCCTCCCGCACATACCATTGGCGGGCCAGTTGATTAAAAATCCAGGCCCGCGGTGCCCCTTTCTCCCCGCGCAACTGGGCGGCAAAGCTGTGGCCATCGACGATCTTTTTCGCAGGCAGCGCCGCCCCCGCCAATTCCGCGAAGGTGGGGAAAAAATCGCTGGAATCGATCAATTGCGCCGAAACCTGCCCCGCCGCCGTGGTGCCGGGCCAACTCGCGATCAGGGGCACCAAACCGCCCCCTTCTTGCATCGACCCCTTCGAGCCCAGCAGCGGCCGACCGCCCCGGGTCGCCCGCGCCGCCCGGACCTTGGCCGTGCCATTGTCCCCACAAAAAACCAGCAGGGTTTTTTCGCGCAACTTGAGCCGCTCCAACTCCGCGACCAACTTCCCTATCAGCTTGTCCAGGTAGGCGACATTATCGCCGTAGAGGTCCTTGCTCCCTGGGGCGCTGTCCGGAGTGGGCAGGATGTCGACGTGGACGTGAGACAGCGAGTAATAGAGATAAAAAGGCTGCGCGCGGTGCTTCTCGATGAAGTTGACCGCGTGCTGGTGCATCAAGTCCGGGAGGTATTCGCCGTCTCCCAGCGACCTCGCGGCTCCATTCACGAGGTATTCTTTACCCTTGGCCTGGGTATTCCAATACACCCCGCTGCCTTTAAATTGCAGGGTTTCGTCAAAACCAAACGCCGCCGGATCCTGCGGCAACTGCCCCCATTTGCCAATGGCGGCGGTGGCATAACCAGCCGTCTTCAGCACGGCAGGCATCAGCGTTTCCTGCGCGGGGGTGAAGTTGCCCGTGGCGTCCTGGTTCGTGGCACCCGTCCGAAACGGATAGCGCCCCGACAAAATCATGGCCCGCGACGGACCGCAGAGCGCCGCCGTGAAGGCTTGGGTATAGCGCGTCCCCGAGCGCGCCAAAGCGTCGAGGTGCGGCGTAACATAGTGGTCCGCCCCATAGCAGCCCACCTCCCCCGTGCCGTAGTCGTCGGCCAACACAAAAATAATATTGGGAGGAGCCGCCGCCGCGCCTGCTCCAGCAAGCGCGCCTCCCCAGCAAAAGACGGATAAAAGCAAGAACAGGCGGGGAGAGGGCATCGGAAAAAAAGCCATGGTTGCGCGGGCCAAAAACAACTCCTCTCCTGCGCCGCCCGCAGCGGCTCCTCAAGCTGAATCTCCCTACGGAAATGCGGGCTCCTCGCAAGGATTCAGCCCCGCAGGACGCCCTGGCCCGCAGCCGGCGCGGATTAAAGCTTGTCCTGGCCCGCTCCTCCGCCCTAAAAAGTTCGCCATGGCCACACCTCACCCCGCCCTCAGGGCGAGCGGCATCCTCTTCCTCCTCAGCGCCCTGCCCTGCCCCGCCGAGTCCCTCCTGACCAACGCCGCCCTCGGCCAACCCGTCGCCGCGAGCGGTCCGGTCTTCGATGCCGCCCGCGTCGCCGACATGATCACGGACGGCAGCGCCGCCAGCTTCAGCCACCCAGCCGCTCCCGTGGCCCCGGCGGTGGCCCGCGGCTTCCTCTACACCATCGACCTCGGCCAAGTCCAGTCCCTCAACAAACTGCGCATCCTCAACCGCAACGACGGCTGCTGCCCCGAGCGCCTCACCAACTACCGCGTCTCCCTCTTCGCCGCCCCTCCCACCGCCGCAGGTTCCCTCCCCACCTGGTCCGCCGTGGTCCGCGCCAACGGCACTCATTCCGGCTCCGGCGGCGTCGATGAATTGCTCGCCTCCGCCCACCCCACCGGCCGCTTTGTCGGTCAGTGGATCCGCTTGGAAAATCTCAACAATACCGCCTACCAACCCCAAATCGCAGAAGTAGAGGCCCTCACCTCCCCCAACCTAGCCCTCTATAAAACCGTCACCGCCAGCGCCGCCGTCCCCAGCACCGCCCCCGCCGCCAACCTCACCGACGGCCTCCCTAGCACCTTCTCCTATCCAGACGGCGCGCTCGGCTCCACCCTCGGATTCTTCTACCAACTCGACCTTGCCGAGGAGGTCGGCCTCGATCGCCTCGTGCTCTACACCCGCAGCGATTGCTGCCCCGAGCGCAGCGCTAACTACCGAATCAGCCTCCACGAAGACCTCGCCGGGGCCCCCGGCCCCGCTCGCTGGACCGGCGACTTTCACACCGACGGCAGCCTCCCCGCCGCCGCCACCGGCGAGGTCATCCGCCCCGACCAAGGCCGCGGCGAATTCCGCGGCCGCTTCCTCCGCATCACCAACTTGGGCAACCAAGCCGCCTCCCCCCAATTCGCCGAAATCGAAGCCTACCGCGCCACCCCGCCCACCATTCGCTTCTTTACCACCGACGCCGGCAACATCACCAAAACCGGTGCCCCCGGCCGACCCGCCCAGGCCCTCCTCTCCTGGGAAGTCCAAGGCGCCACCACCACCACCCTCACCCCAGGAAATCTCTCCATCACTTCCCCCGAAGGCCGCACCGCCGTCTCCCCCGACGCCGCCACCACCTACACCCTCAGCGCCACCAACCCCGCCGGCTCCATCAGCGCCACCCTCTTCATCGCCGTCGACGCCCCCCAACTCCCCCCTCGCCTCAACGAAATCGGTGCCGACAACGCCAACGGCCCCACCGACGAAACCGGCGCCCACCCCGACTGGATCGAGCTCTACAACCCCAACGCCTTCACCCTCCCCCTGGCGGGCGCTCGGCTCAGCGACGATCTCAACCACCCCGACCCCTGGAGCTTCCCCCCCGGCACCACCCTCGCCCCCCAAGGCTACCTCCTCGTCTTCGCCTCCGGCCAAAACCGCCGCCTCGCCGACGCCCCGCTCCACACCGACTTCGAACTCAAAAAATCCGGCGAAGTCCTCTCCCTCTATGCCCCCGACGGCAGCACCTTGTGGAGCCGCCTGCCCTCCGATTTTCCCACAACCCTCACGTATCCGCCGCAGCTGCCCGACACCAGCTACGGACTCAACGCCGTCGGCCAAGCCCAGTATTTTCGCCCGCCCACCCCAGCCGCCCCCAACGCCGCCGTCGGCTTCACTGAGGTCGTCGCGGATCCCACGTTTAGCGTCCCGCGCGGCTTCTACACCAGCGCCCAAAGCGTCGTCCTCAGCACCACCACTCCCGGTGCCACCATCCGCTACAGCACCAACGGCAGCCGCCCCAGCGAAACCCAAGGCTCCCTCTACAGCGCCCCCATCGCCGTCACTTCCACCACCGTGCTGCGCGCCGCCGCCTTCCTCCCCGGGGCCGCCCCCACCGGCATAGCCACTCACACCTATATTTTCCCTAACTCCCTCGCCAACCAGCCCGGCCTGCTCAACAGCATCACCGGAAACACCACCTATCGCCCCCAACTTCCCGCCGCCTTCACCGACATCCCCAGCATCTCCCTCACCCTCCCTAGCACCGCCGCCATCAACCAAGACCGCGAGGTCGAAACCGCCGTCGAATGGCTCGACAGTGCTCATCCCCTCGATCAAGTCAAGGTCGATGCCGCCATCGGCCTCTATGGAGGCGCCTACACCGACTTTGCCAAAAAAAGCTTTCGCCTCTATTTCCGCTCCGCCTACGGCAGCGCCAAACTAGCCGCTCCGCTCTTCGCCGGCCACGAGCACGGCCTCCACCCCATCGAGGCCTTCGATAGCCTAGAATTGCGCAATGGCAGCCACGACATGGTCGACCGCGGCTTCTACATGAGCAATCGCTTCACCGACGAAGTCCTCCTCGAAATGGGACACCTCGCCCCCCACGGCCGCTGGGTGCACCTCTATTTCAATGGCTCCTACTGGGGCCTCTATCATCTCCGGGAACGCTGGAACGCCGCCATGCACGCCGACTACCTCGGGGGCCGCAAGCAAGACTACGAAGCCATCAACGGAAACCTCAACGTCGGCGGCTGGGCCGATCCCGGCACCCCCTACGACGGCGACGGCCGGGCCTGGGAATACCTCAAAACCCGCCGCTCCACCTACCCAGAACTGTGCCGCCTCGTCGACGTCCCCAACTTAGTCGACTTCATGATCACCTTCATGTTCGGCAACTCCGAAGACGAATGGCGCAGCGTCAGCCCCAGCCGCCTCGTCGGCCCCGGCAGCGGCGCGCGCTTCATTCTCAACGACGCCGACGGCTGGCTTTCCATCAATGCCAGCAACGCCATTTCCGCGTGGGACGGCAGCGATAACAACACCGCCCGCGCCGCCTCCCTCAGCGCTGGAGGCAGCTTCAATCCCGGCCGCTCCATGGGCGACGGGCCCGCCTCGCTCTTCTCCGCCCTCCTCCTCAGCGGCGGCGCCGATCACAAGATGCTCGTGGCCGACCGCATCCACCGCCATTTCTTCAATGACGGAGCCCTCACCCCCACGCGCAACGCCGCCCGCCTGCGCGCCCTCTGCAGCGCCGCCCAACGCCCCTTCCTCGCCGAAGCCGCTCGCTGGGGAAATCTCTACCGCAGCCCCACCAGCTGGGCCGCCGCGCGCGACGTCTGCCTCAACAGCTGGATTCCCACCCGCACCGCCACCGTGCTCGCCCAGTTCAAAGGTGCCGGGCTCTATCCCGCCCTCGCCGCCCCCGTCTATAGCCAAAATGGCGGACGCTTCCCTTCCCCCCTCAGCCTAACCCTCTCTGGCCCCGCCGGGGCCCTCCTCCTCTACACCACAGATGGCAGCGACCCCCGCGACCCCGGCGGCGCCGTCAACACCGCCCCCGCCCCCCAAACTTACTCTACGCCCCTGCTCCTCTCCGCCCCCACCTTGCTGCGCGCCCGCAGCCGCTCCACCGCAGGCGTCTGGAGCGCCCTCCAAGAAGCCTTCTTCTTGCCCGAAAACGCCCTCCCCCTCCCCCCTGGCGCCGTCCTTCCTAGCGAAATCCATTTCCACCCCGCCGACGACGGCGACATGGAATTCATCGAACTCATGAACGTCTCCGCCGCCCCCGTCAACCTGCGCGGGGCCCGCTTCAGCGCCGGGATCGACTACGCGTTCAGCGAGTTCCGCGACACCTTCCTCGCCCCCGGCCAACGCCTCGTCCTATCCCCTAGCGAATTCGCCTACCGCCAGCACTACGGCTGGGACCGACCCCTCGCCGGGCGCTACTTCGGCAACCTCAATAACGCCGGCGAAGCCCTCGCCCTCAGCCAGGGCGAAACGAAAATCTTCGACCTCGCCTTCCACGACGACTGGCATCCCCTAACTGATCGTAGCGGGCCCAGCCTCACCCTGATCCGCCCCCAATCCGGCATGGACCTCAACGATCCCGAAAACTGGCGCCCCAGCCTCGCCCCCGAGGGCAGCCCGAGCCGCGCCGACCCCGGCCCCGCGTTTGTCGGCAACCCCTCCGCCGACCAAGACGGCGACGGAATCCCCGCCCTCATGGAATATGCCCTCGGCACCTCCGACACCCAGCCCAACCCCCACGCCGGTCTCACCGTGGTCCCGCCCACCGCCCCCGGCGAAACCCCGCAGTTCCGCTTCACCCGCGCCGCCGCCGCCGATGACTGCTGGCTCCGCCCTCAAATCGCCCAGGAACCGGGCCTCTGGCACAGCGAAGCCGATTGGCTCCGCCCCGTCTCCGAAACCCTCCTGCCCGACGGCCGCCGCCTCGTCACCGTCGCCCCTGGCCCCGCCATGCCTCCAGGATCCCGCGCCTTCTTCCGCCTCCTGGCCACTCCCCGTCCCTGAGAAAACCCCGCTCCATCCCCGCGCCGCAGCGCAATCCAGTATGTCGAAAATAACTTGATTTTAATCTGTGACAAAAAGTCAGAAAGTGGTATTAACGGTTAATGATGTCTGTCCACACCACTCCGGATCAGCTATCCCTGGAACGCCGCTGCTTGCCAGAAGACATTCGCGACTGCGCCGATCACCTCGTTTGCGCCAACTACCGCCGCGAGGACGAAGCCAGCGCCCTGCGCGCCTGGGAATCGCTAAACCGCCCTCTTACTCCCAAAGAACAAGCCGTGGCTCTAGCCGCAGCCCTCCAAATTGCCCTCGCCTTCCAGCGC
>CALQKQ020000105.1 GCA_943331195.2 Akkermansia muciniphila
ACCCTCCCCTTCCTCCAACTCGCCGGCAAAGAATGGCGCGATCGCGCCGCCTTCCGCCTCGTCTACGCCCAAGCCAACCAGGACGAATACCTCAAGGCCGGTCGCAAAAAACTTGTTTTTATCAGCGGAGTCCTCCCCGCGCCTTGCACCCTGGGCTATGAGCGCCTCGCCGGTTTGATCGTCAATCAAGTCAACGGCAAGGAAATCACCGACCTCGCTTCCCTGGCGGAAGCCATCAAAGCCCCCCGCGACGGCATTCACCGCATCGATGTCGTAGACGGCCCTCGCACGATTTACCTCGACGAGGCCCAGGCCAAGCAAGACAACGCCGAATTCCTCCCGAGCCGCTATCGCATCACCGCGATGGAAAACCTCAAGTGACCGGCCCGGCCGGGGCGCGCGGGGGGGCTTCCCGCGCTAGCCAGGCGAGGGCTTGCTCGCGGGTCGTCAGGCTGCCGTCGAGTTGTTGGTCCTGCACTGCGGTGAGGAGGCGGCCGATTTCTCGGCCCCGGGGATAGCCGAGGGCCATGAGGTCGTAGCCGGTGAGAAGCGGCGGGGGGATGACGGGGGCGTTGGCGAATTCCGCCTGTTTGGCCAGGAGGAAGTGATAGTTGTCGAGCATGCCGTGGCAGCCGAGGCAGTCGACCCGGTGCAGCCCTAACTGGTCGTCGAAGGTGGGGTCGGCCATCCAGCGCTTGAGTTTGGCGGGGCGCATTTCCTGCACGTGCATGAACTTCATGTGGTGGCGCACGGCCTCGGTGGTGGCGTCGATGATGTCGTTAGAAAACTTGAGGCGCCGCAGGATTGAGGCGGTCATGCTGGCCCCGAGTTCGTCGTGGCCATTGAAGCGGATGCGGCCGGTTTCGTCGACGGTGCGGGTGCCTGGTTTGGCGATGTCGTGGAGGAGCACGCTGAGCACCAGGGGCGTGCTAACGACTTCTGGGAGGAGGCTGAGCATGAGGCGGGTGTGCACCCAGACGTCGCCTTCGGGATGGAACTCGGGGGGTTGGCTGCAGCCCTTGAGGGCTTCCATTTCGGGAAGGATGACCTGGAGGAGGCCGGACTCGTCGAGCAAGTCCAAGCCGCGCACCCGCTGGGGGTGGAGCATGATTTTGAGGAACTCGTCGCGGCTGCGCTCGATGCTGATTTTGGCTAAGCTAGGAGCCTCGGCCTGGACGGCGGCCCAGGTGGCGGGGTCCATTTGCCAGCCTAAGGTGGTGGCGAAGCGGACCGCCCGCATCAGGCGCAGGTGGTCTTCGCGGAAGCGGGCGGTAGGGTCGCCGATGGCCCGGACGAGATGCGCGGCGAGGTCGGCCCGGCCGCCGACGAAGTCGATGACCTCATCGCTGGCGGGGTCGTAGAAGAGGCCATTGACGGTGAAGTCGCGGCGCTGAGCGTCCTCTTGGGGAGTGGCGTAGGTGACGGCTTCGGGGCGGCGGCCGTCTTTGTAGCAGCCATCGGTGCGGAAAGTGGCGACTTCGATGTGATCGGGACCGCTGCGGACCACGACGACGCCGAAGTGAGCGCCGACGGCCTGACTTTTGGGAAACAGGCGTTGCACCTGCTCAGGGGTGGCATCGGTGGCGATGTCGTAGTCGTGGGGCTCTTGGCCGAGGAGGGCGTCGCGCACGCAGCCGCCGGCGAAGTAGGCGATGAAGCCGGCGTGGCGCAGTTGTTGGGCGATGTCGGCAGCCCGTTGTTTGCTTTCGCTCATAAGGGACAAGGAAGCTGGAGGCGCAGGGCCGCGCAAGGGGCCTGGCCAAGCGGCTTACATCCTCGCTGGCGTGGTGCGCGGGACCTCGCGGGCGGGGATGTATTTGGGGCTGTAGCGCTCGGCGGGGAGGAAGAGGAAACCGGGGGTGCGATTGACCAGTTGATAGCTGGTGGCGGCGAAGCTGGGCAATTCCATGTCGGCATTGGGATCATAGACGGTGCGGCCGGTGAGGGCACCGGTGATGCGGTATTCGCCATTGTGATCGTAGCCGTGGGCGAGCCCGCCATCGCTCGGCATTTCCGGGAGGCGGTCGGGCGTTTTGACAACAGACTCGTCCATCACGACCAGTTTGGCTTCTTCCCAGAGCTGGCCGGGGCGGCGCACATAGCCCCAAAAGCGGACCTTATCGACAAAATAGCGGCGGCCGATCCAGTAGTCGCCGGGGGCCTCGGCGCGCAGGGCGGCGTGGCGGGCTTCCAGGATCGGGCCGCCAGCCGTAGTGGTGCAGGAGGGCAGCAGCGGGAGCAGGGCGAGGAGAAGCAAGAGAGCGCGGGACATGGCGGCGAGGGTAAGGGGTTGGCGGAAAAAACGCCAGGGGGAGGACGCAGTTTTGCCGCAGCAGAGGGGAAAAGTCGAGCGGTCTTGACGTGGGCTCAATCCGGCACGGCCGCGGCTGGGCGGGCGGGGGCGGGAGCGCGGTCTTGGGCGATTTGTTGGTGGATGGCCTTAGCGGCGTTGGCGCCTTGGCGCATCGCGCCATGCATGTTGGGATAACAAAAGGCACCTTGGCGGCCCGCTGTGCGCAAGTTAGGAACGGCGTCCACGGTGGCCTTGAGGGCCTGGAAATGGGGCTCGAAGCCGAGCTTGAAAATGGGATAGCCATGCACCGCCTGGAGGACATGCCACTCTTTGATTTGCGCCGGGATGCAGACGTTCTCGATTTCGAGGTCGCGCATGATTTCCGCTTTGACGGCGTCGGTGACCTGCCATTTGTCGTCGCCCATTTCGCAGGTGGTTTCGACAATGAGGACGCTGTGGTCGGGCGGATTGACGATCAGTCCAGCATTTTTCGGTTCGCCGACGCGGTGGAAGATGCGTTCGCGATAGTAGATATAGAGGCCGTCAATGCACTTGGGTTTATCGACGAGGAGTCCGTGGATCGTGATCGGCTTGAACTTGAGGTAATTGCAGGAGTCGAGGATTTCCGGCGGCGCGGCCGGGCTCATCTTCTGCACCAAGAGGGGCAGGGGGATGGTGTTGATGACGTAGTCGCAGGGGTGGCGGGTGAGGGCTCCGCTGGCGGTGTCCCGGGTGGTCACGGCGGCGACGCGGCCGCGCTCCATTTCCACTTCGGCGACGTCTTGGCGGTAGAGGATGGTGGCTCCGATCGACTGGGCGAAGGCGGCGAGGCGCCGCGTGAGGGCTTCCGCTCCGGTTTTTGAGTAGTGGAGGGTTTCCTCGCTGAGGGCGCTGTCCACGGCATGAACCCGGTTGTCCTTGATGCCGACTTTCGATAGGATTTTCTTGAGGACGTCCACCGCAGTGAGGCGGGGCATTTTGGTGGTGATGAATGTGGCGTCGAGTTCGGTGGTGGGAAAGCCCCAGTAGCGCTGGGTGAAGTCCTGGAAGAAGAATTCGTAGAGCTGGCGGCCGTAGAGTTGAATCAGGGCGTCTTCGGCGTTGATGGGGGTTTTGGGGAAAAGTTTGAACCAAAGCTGCGTCCCGAAGAGGCTTGCCACGCAGCGCGCTAGGGTGAGGGGGGGGATGCCCTTGATCATGTCGCCGAACTGGAGCGGATAGCGATAGAAGGAGCCTGCCCAGCGGATTTTCGAGTCCAATTGCACCGCGATCCGCTCCTCGCCCATGATGTTATCGCGGACGTCGTGGAAGATTTCCCGGTCGAACTCGTGGAGCATGTGCACCCCGAGATCATACCAATTGTTGCGATGTTGAAAACTGGTGGCCAAGCCGCCGGGGTGGCCTTCTTTTTCTAGCAGGGTGACTTGGTGCCCCTGGGCGGCGAGGGTGCGGGCGGCGTAGAGGCCGGTGGGGCCGCCCCCGAGAATGAGGACGCGGGCTGGTGAGTCGCTGAGGGGAGCTGACATAGCTGAGGAGAACGGGCCCGGAAACGAGCGGGCGCCGAGAGTTGCTGGACGGAAGGGTAGGGGCAAATGAAATTTTCCTAAGGAGGCGGAGGCGGCAAGCCCTGACTACAGGGCAATCTGGCCGTTTTTCAAGGCCTAGCTCGACCCGAATCCCGTGAACGACCTGCCCTGACGGGAGCGGGCTCAGCCAGCGGCTTTGCTGGCGGCGGCGGGATAATTCAGGAGACAAAAAGTTCGCTGTAGTATTCCAGGGCGACTTCGCGGCAGCGGTCGCGGATCTTGGCGGTTTCTCCTAACAATAGAGCGTCTTGGGCCAGGCGGACGCAGCGTTCTGCGGGGAGCTTGCGGATGGCATATTTCACCATCGGGAGCTGGGGGGTGCTCATGCTGAGTTCGTGGAACCCCAGGCCCACCATGAGGGGGGTGAGCGAGATGTCCCCCGCCATTTCGCCGCAGACGCCGGTCCAGATGCCGGCGCGGCGGGCGGCGTCGCTGATGTTCCCGAGCAGCTTGAGGATGCCTGGGTGACAGGGTTGATAGAGGTCGGCCACCATTTCGTTGCCGCGATCTACTGCGAGAGTGTATTGAATGAGGTCGTTGGTCCCGATGCTGAAAAAGTCGACTTCTTTGGCGAGGGAGTCGGCCATGAGGGCGGCGCTGGGGACTTCGATCATGGCCCCGGTTTCCATGGCTTCGTCAAAGGGGATGCCCTCGGCGCGCAGTTCCTCGCGGCATTCCTGGAGGGTAGCGCGGGCCTCGCGGAGTTCTTCCAAGCCGGAAATCATGGGGAAGAGCACCCGCACCTTGCCGGAGGTGCTGGCGCGGAGGATGGCGCGGAGTTGCGATTTGAAAAGCTGGCGGCGCTTCAGGGAAACGCGGATGCCGCGCCACCCGAGGAAGGGGTTGGCCTCGGCGAGGCTGCCGTGCAGCGAATGCAGCTTGTCGCCCCCGACGTCGAGGGTGCGGATGATGACGCCTTCTGGCCCGGCGGCGCTGGCGATGCGGGCGTAGTTGCCAGCTTGTTCGTCCTCGCTAGGAAGGCTGGGCCGGTTCAAGAAGAGGAACTCGGTGCGGTAGAGGCCCACTCCCTCGGCGCCCCAGGCCTTGACCTCCGCCATTTCGCTTTCGAACTCGATATTAGCGGCTAGGACAATGCGGCGCCCATCGCAGGTCTCGGCGGGGAGGTCGACCATTTCCCGCAGGTGCCGTTCTAGGGCGGCCTTCTTGCGCCGCGTCACCGCGTAGTTGGCGATGGTTTCTGGGCTGGGGTTGAGAATGAGGAGGCCTTGATAGCCGTCGAGCAGGGCGTCTTGTCCGGTGTGGAAGCGCGCCGTGATGTCAGGGAGGCCGACCACGGCGGGGATTCCCATGGAGCGGGCCATGATGGTGCTGTGGCTGGTATGGCTGCCGCCTTCGGTGGCAAAGCCCAGCACCGTGGCCCGGTCGAGCCCCGCCGTATCGCTCGGGGTGAGTTCGGCGCAAAGCAGGACGTGGGGTTCGCCAGGGGCATGTTCCGGCTGGAGGCCGCGGAGGTTGCGCACGACGCGGCGGGCCACGTCTTCGATGTCTACGGTGCGCTCCCGCAAGTATTCGTCGCCGATGCGCTTGAGCGTCTCCACATAGCGGCTCATCACCCCGTAAAAGGCACCCTCGGCCTTCTGCGGGCGCTGCTCTAGGCGGGAAAAAACTTCGTCGAGCACGGAGCGGTCCTCCAGCATGAGGAGGTGGGCGTCGAAAATGTCAGCGTCCTTGGTGCCGATTTCGCTAGCAATGCGATCGCGCATGACCTGAAGTTGCTGCCGGGTGGCGGCGAGCGCCGCGCGAAGCCGTACGCGCTCGCCTTCGACGCCCTCGGGGGGGATTTCCTCGAGCTGCGGGGTTTCAAAGACAGCGGTGGAAAGGTGGACTGGCCCGCGGGCGATGCCTGGGGACACGCCGATCCCTACGAGGATGATTTCCTCGCCGGGAGGGGCAGATTTTTGAACCATGACAGAGCGGACTGTGGCGGTTTGTCGGGGCGATGCAAGAGCGCCGCCCCGTGGCCTGAGGCGGGGGGAAGAGATTACGCGGACCTCAGTCCGCACTTGCATCGCGGCAGGGTATTTCTAAGAACTGAGGCGTCCGGCGGCTGCGCCGGGTTCACCGATCTAACCTGCTGCCATGCTTGACCTCCGCCCTGCTTCGTCCTGCCTTTACGATTGCGTTTCCCTGGGGGAGATCATGCTGCGGCTGGATCCCGGCGAGGGCCGGGTGCGGGTGGCGCGAGAATTCAAAGTGTGGGAAGGCGGCGGCGAATACAATGTGGCCCGGGGCTTGCGCAAATGCTTTGGGCTGCGCACCGCGGTGGTGACGGCCTTCGCCGACAATGACGTGGGGCGCCTCGTGGAGGATTTCATCATGCAAGGCGGCGTCGATGTCAGCTGGATCAAATGGGTCCCCTACGACGGCATCGGCCGCAATGTCCGGGTGGGGCTCAACTTCACGGAGCGCGGCTTCGGCGTCAGGGGGGCCAAGGGCATCCCCGACCGCGGCAACACTGCCGCCAGCCAACTGCGCCCCGGGGACATCGATTGGGAAGACCTCTTCGGGCGCAAGGGGGTCCGCTGGTTTCACACCGGCGGCATCTTTGCGGCCTTGAGCGACACCACCCCAGAGGTGGTCATTGAAGCGGTCGAGTGCGCCCGCAAGCACGGCACCATCGTCAGCTACGACCTCAACTACCGCCCAAGCCTCTGGAAAAGCATCGGGGGCAAGGCCCGCGCTCAAGAAGTGAACCGCCGCATCGCCCGCAGCGTCGATGTCATGATCGGCAACGAAGAGGATTTTACCGCTAGCCTCGGCATGGAGGTAGAAGGCGTCGACGAGCACATCAGCCACATTGAGTTAGACAGCTTCAAGGCCATGATCGAGCGCGCCGTCGCGGAGTTTCCTAACTTCAAGGTCGCGGCCACCACCCTGCGCACCGTGGAGAGCGCCACCATCAACGACTGGGGCGCGATTTGTTGGCACGACGGGCAATTTCACAGCGCGCCGACGCGGCAGCGCTTGGAGATCATGGATCGGGTGGGGGGCGGGGACAGTTTTGCGAGCGGCTTGGTTTACGGCTTTTTAGAATTCAACGACGCCGCCCAGGCGGTATGTTATGGGGCCGCGCACGGGGCGCTAGCGATGACCACGCCGGGCGATACGAGCATGGCCACCCTCGCGGAGGTGGCCAAGGAAGTGGGGGGCGGCAGCAAGCGGGTGGAGCGCTGAGGCCGCAGGGGGCGGCGAAGTCTCGGCTTGCCGAGGCGGCGGCGGCGGCCACTGTGGCGACCTTTATTGACAACTTATGGCCTCTGCTGAAACGAAACCGCTGCGTCGTCTCGTGATTGCCTGTGGCGGCACCGGGGGCCATTTATTTCCCGGCATTGCCGTGGCGCAGGAAGCGCAGCGGCGCGGTTGGGAGACCCTTCTCTTGATCTCCGAAAAGGAAATCGACGCCCTCGCCGTGCAAGGGCACGATGATTTGCGCTTTGAGAAGGTGCCCGCCGTGGCCATGCCCAAGCTGCTGTCCCTGGCGATGGGGCGCTTTTTGTGGCGCATCTGGCGGACGCGGCGGCATTGCCAGAAAGTGATCCAAGCATTCCAGGCCGACGCCGTGCTGGGGATGGGCGGCTTTACTTCCCTCCCGCCAGTGTGGGCGGGGCGGTCGCTGGGACTGCGCACCTTCGTGCACGAATCCAATGCCGTGCCCGGCAAGGCCAACCGCCTAACGGCTCGCTTCTGTACTGGCGTCTTGCTAGGCCTGGAAGCCTGTGCGCGCTTTTTCCCCGCGGGGCGAACCCTGGTGACGGGGACTCCCCTACGCAGCTCCCTAGCGGTTCGTCCAGAGCGCGCCGCCGCCCTGCAGTTTTTTGGGCTTTCCGAGGAAAAGCAGACCGTGCTCGTGATGGGCGGAAGTCAGGGTGCCCGGGGCATCAATCGAGCCATGGTAGAAGCCTTGCCCCTCCTCGCGGCCCAGGGGGTGCAAGTGCTGCATCTGAGCGGGCCGCGCGAGTTCGCCGAGCTCCGCGCCAGCTATGCTAGCTCGGCAGTGTCCGCCGCCGTGCTCCCTTTTTGCCAGGAAATGGGCCTCGCTTATGCCGCTGCCGATGTCGCGGTTTCCCGCAGCGGAGCCTCCAGCCTAACGGAGCTCGCAGCTTTCGCCCTGCCGGTGATTCTGGTGCCCTATCCGACCGCCGCCGATGACCATCAGCGCCGCAATGCCGAGGTTTTCACCCAAGCTGGTGCCGCCCTCGCCGTGGAGGAGGCCGCGCTGAGCGGCGGCAAGCTGGGCCACCTCCTCTCCGATCTGCTCGGAGACCAAGCGGCGCGCCTGCGCCTGGGTGCCGCCCTGCGCAACCTCGCCCCCGGGAACGCCGCCGCCCAGGTCTGCGACGCCCTAGCTCACTGGACCCCGCCAGCTTAAAGATAGGAAGGAGCCGCGCGATTTTCGGCTGTCCCGCTGCGCCTTTTGCGGCCATGGAACGCCATGCCGCTTTTTGACACCCCCGAAGACAACTACGTGCTGCGCACGCAGGCAGCCGGCCCGCCTGGGGCCTTGCCCCTGACGGATGAGATGCTGCGCGAGTGGCCTAGCGGACACCTTTTTGGGCTGTCCCAGAATGCCGGAATGGGCTGGAAAGCGGAAGAGTTGGGCCGCCACCAATGGCTGATTTTGAGCACTCAAGGAGGCATGCGCGATGCCGCCGGCCAGGCCGTGGCGCTCGGTTATCACACCGGCCATTGGGAGATCGCCGAGCAGGTGCGCGCCGCCGCCGTGGAATTGCGCCGACTGCAAGGATTGCCCTTCGCCGCGTTCGTGTCGGATCCCTGCGATGGGCGGACCCAGGGGACCACGGGAATGTTCGACAGCTTGCCTTACCGCAACGATGCCGCCCAAGTGTTCCGCCGCTTGATCCGCAGCTTGCCGCAGCGCCGCGGGGTCATGGGGGTGGCCACTTGCGACAAGGGCTTGCCGGCGATGATGATGGCCCTAGCGGCGATGAAGGATTTGCCGGTAGTGCTCGTGCCTGGCGGGGTCACCTTGCCCCCAGAAAAAGGGGAGGATGCCGGGGCCGTGCAAACGCTCGGAGCGCGCTATGCCCACGGGATGGTCAGCTTGCAAGAAGCGGCGGAAGCGGGTTGCCGGGCCTGCGCCTCGCCCGGCGGCGGCTGCCAATTCATGGGCACCGCCGCCACCAGCCAAGTGGTCGGGGAAGCGCTCGGCCTCAGCCTGCCCCACAGCGCCCTAGCGCCCAGCGGTGAGGCGGTCTGGCTCGAACTAGCGCGGCGCTCCGCCCGGGCCCTCGTGGCCATGGGCGAGGCTGGACTGCGCAGCCGGGATATCTTGAGCGACGCCGCCCTGCGCAATGCCATGACGGTGCACGCCGCCTTCGGAGGCTCCACCAATCTCCTGCTCCACATCCCCGCGATCGCGCACGCCGCCGGCCTGCGGCGCCCCGAGGTTGCCGACTGGGCGGCGGTAAACCGGGCCACCCCGCGCCTTGTTAGCGTGCTCCCCAATGGTCCGGTGCACCACCCCACCGTGCGGGTCTACCTAGCCGGCGGAGTCCCCGAAGTGATGCTCTCCCTGCGGGACCTGGGCCTGTTGGACCTTTCTGTATTAACTGTTAGCGGCCACCGGCTCGAGTCCGTGCTGCAAGCCTGGGAAAGCGGGGAGCGGCGGCGGCGCTTCCGCGACTTGCTCTTCGAAAAAGACGGCGTCGACCCCGGCGAGGTGATCCTTAGCCCCGCCGCGGCGGCCGCAGCCGGAATGGGGAGCACGGTGACTTTTCTAACGGGAAATATTTGTCCCGAGGGCGCCATCATCAAAAGTGCCGCCATCGATCCCTCGGTGGTGGACGCCG
>CALQKQ020000106.1 GCA_943331195.2 Akkermansia muciniphila
ATCGATATTAACCCTGATTCAAAGGCTCCCCAAAGTGCGGCTTTTCGATGTGGATCTGCATCCCATGGAATTCAAAGTCAGGGTGTTCGAGGCCGAGATTAACGAAATTCGCGCAGCCCACCGAGTCAGGGAGCAAAGCAGTTTTCGATTCCGTGGCCGAACGGGCTAAAACGAAATTCTTGGGTCAAGAAAAAAATCCATTCCATGGCAACCCCTAGCACTCCTAGCCCTGCGTCCCCGGGCGGCGCATACCCCGAGGGGTTTACGCAAGGGCAGCGCGTAGCCCGAGAGGAGTTCTCCTCCTTGACCCTCCAAGCCCTTGAGCTAAGGTTCAAGGGTTACTATGCCGCACACCCCATCGAAGCCGCTCTTCTCCATCATCGTGCCTCAGCCGAAGTCTCCGGTGAGGAAAGCGACGGTGGCGTCCGTTTCCGGGAGGCCGAAAGTCACTACCGCGCAGGCGCTCAAGGGCTACGATTATCTGAAATCCCACAGCTCCCGGGGAACCTCCGGCAGCTAAGTCGGCTCGCAGTGGTGGACCGCGCGGGTCGCAAGTCCCTCCGGCAATGGGCTGAGAGCACCGGATTTCTTTACGAAGATAATCAGTTCCGCAGGCACTGGGAGGAGCAGGGTAAACGGGGCGGCGTGGAGCATCATGTTTTCCACCATCAGGAAACGGGAAGATGGTTTAAGCGCCTTTACCATGGAGTGCACCACTCCACTTTGGGCGACTACATCGCCCGGATGCGGCTGCACGCGGTGTTGTTTCCAGAAACGGCCTACCGGCTGGAAGGATTCACCATCAATGCCAAAAGCAAGGAGTTGGCCCCAGTGGTCTCCCAACCCCACATCGAGGTGGATACGGACCGCCCCTTGGTCTCCAAGGCCGAGACGGATGATCTCATGGCGGGAATGGGCTTCGCCCCCGTGCAACTGATGCATGAAGGTCGGCCGGACGACGGTTATTTCGCCTACCTTCACCCACTTACCGGTATTCTCGTTCACGATCTGCACGATGAAAATGTTGTACGGATGCCCGGCACGCACGATTTGGCAGTTATCGACCCCTGTATTTCCCTGGCCCGCCGAGGCACCTGGGCGGCGATCAAACTGGCCGAAATCGGCCATCCCCCCCCTCCCGATGATCTGCCGCCTGCCTGATGCTTACACCCCGGCTCTCGCTGCCAGATCCAGACACTTGCCTACTTTCCCATGACCTCCCAACAAATCCGCGAAAAACTAGTGGAGACGGTGCGCCTCGATTTGATCGGCCCGTCTAACGACCACGCCCTGGCGCGCGAGATGCTGCCGCAGTCTCCGCAGCGCTGGTATTTGAATGGGTATTTGGTGCCGCAGGCGGCGCCGGAGGGTCTGCGCCGGACCAAGGACGAGGAGATGCCGACGCCAGAGGCGGGCACGGTGGCGGGCGACGACAACGACGCGGCCGAGCCCCCCGGACAGGCCAGCTATCTGCCCTCATCGATGGGCCTCAGCGTGCTCCTGGGACCCGCCACCAGCGAAATCACTGCGGTGCTCCGCTGGGGCGACTATCAGGGCGAAAATGAAGGCGAGGAGGACAAGGAGATCGATGCCGAGGCGGTGGACCAGGCCTTTGAAGCGGAAATGGCCAAGGCAGAAGACGAGCTCCCCACCGACGGGGAACCGGTGGGCCGAATGGAGGACGCCAGCCTGCTCCACCCGCCGCCCGCGAAAAAAGCCCGGCGCGGCTACCGCAGGGAATCGCGCGAGGAATCCCTGCGGATTTCCTTGGATGCGGCCGACGGCAGCAAGGAGCTAGATTTGCCCAACGGGCGGCATCTGAAGCTCGTCGCTTCCTGGCGGGCCATGCCGCACCTCGCCGCGGCGGGCGTGCCCCCCGGCACCAAGACGGTTTCGGTTTTCGTGGTCAACGACCGCCTTGTGCCGGGACAACACCTGGGATTTGCCAGCATCATTTTCCAAGTCGAACTGGAGCTGCAATGCGCCGAGGGCTTTTTCGGTCGGCCCGATCTCCGCGGAGCGGCCTCCCAGGAGGAAATGGAATCCGATGAGCGGATCGCCGACCTGCACTACCGCGATGTGTTGGAGTACGCCGTGGGACACGGCATTTCCGTGGCCGCGGCAGAAGCGCCGGGCGGCACCTGCCTGCGGGTGAAGACCAGTTGGATTCCCAGCGCGGAAGTGCCCCGGGTCGACCATGCGGGCCGCGGCGTCATCGGGGAAGTGGAGCTGGCCATGGAGCGCCTCGGTGGCTTGGCCAACGCCGCCGAAGCCGCCGCCGCCCTCGGCCCGCTGGTGGCTTCCTATCGGGGGTGGATTGAGCAGCAGAGTGCGGCCGGAAAAAGCGCGGAGCTTTCCGAGCGGCAGCAGCAGACTGCGGCGGACTTGATCGTCGGCGCTAAGGCGGCCGCGGACCGGATTGAGGAGGGAATCCAACTGCTGGCGGATCCGCTGTGCCTGGAGGCGTTCCGCATCGCCAACCGGGCCATGGACCGCTCCGCCCGCCAGCGCTTTTCCGTGCAGCAAGGCAAGAAGCCTAACGAGGTGGAGGCCCCCCAATGGCGCGCCTTCCAGCTCGCCTTCATCCTGATGAACTTGCCAGGCATTTTCGACCCCGCGCATCCGAGTCGGCGCGTCGTAGACCTGCTCTTTTTCCCCACGGGCGGCGGCAAGACGGAAGCCTATCTGGGGCTGGCGGCATTCACCCTAGCGGTGCGGCGGCTGCAAAACCCGGGCATTTCCTCCGCCGGGGTGTCCATCATCATGCGCTATACCCTGCGCCTCCTCACCTTGGACCAGCTAGGGCGGGCCGCGGCCCTGATGTGCGCCTTGGAGCTAGAGCGCGCCAACAACCAGGCCCTCGGCGAATGGCCCTTTGAGATTGGGCTCTGGGTAGGATCGGCCGCCACCCCCAACCGCATGGGCAAGGCCAACGATACCAGCCCGGGCCGCGCCGACACCGCCTACGCCAAACTGCAAAGGTACCTGAACAAGCCGGACCGGCATCCCGCGCCCATCCCCATGGAGGAATGCCCCTGGTGCGGCAGCCGCTTTGAGCCGGAATCCTTTCACGTGGTGCCCGCGGGATCCACCGAACCCCGCGACCTGCGGGTCTCGTGCAGCAACATGGATTGCGCCTTTTCTGCCGCCAACGGGGACGCCCGGCTCCCCATCGTGGGAGTCGATGAGCCGCTTTATCGGAGGCTCCCCTGCTTCTTGATCGCCACGGTCGACAAATTCGCCGCGCTGCCGTGGATCGGCCGCTCCGGCGGGTTGTTCGGCCGGGTCGAGCGCTACGACCGCGAGGGGTTTTATGGCCCCTGCGACCCCGGAAAAGGCACCGCGCTGCCCGAGGGCCGCCTCCTCCCACCCGACCTCATCATCCAGGATGAACTGCACCTGATTTCCGGCCCCCTCGGGACCGTGGCCGGAGTTTACGAGATCGCCATCGAGGCGCTGTGCCGACGCGACCTGGGCCAGGGCAAAACCAAAGTGCCCAAGATCATCGCCTCCACCGCCACGGTGCGCCGCGCCGAAAAGCAAATTCGCGCCCTCTTCGGCCGCCAACAAACCGCCATTTTCCCCCCGCCAGGTCCCGACCGGGATGACTCCTTCTTCGCCCACACCGTGCCCGCCACCGCGGCCGATCCCGGTCGACTCTACCTCGGCATCGCCGCTCAGGGGCGAAGCATGAAGGTGGTTCTCCTGCGGAGCGCGTTGGCCCTAGTGGCAGGCGCCCAACAACTGTATACCCAAGCCGGGGGCGCAGATGAAAAAAATCCCTGCGATCCCTACATGACTTTGCTCGGCTATTTTAACAGCCTGCGCGAGTTGGGCGGAAGCCGACGCATCGTCGAGGATGAAATCTATCTCCAGGCCCAGTCCCGCTGGAAGCGGCATCGCCGGGACCCGGTGGACAACCTCTTTTGCGACCGCCGGATCGACCGCCACCCGGTGGAGCTCACCTCCCGCGTTGGGACCGATGAGGTGGCCAAAGCCCGGCGGCGCTTGGCGGCAGGCTTCACGGAGAAAGATCGGGTGGATGTCGCCCTGGCAACCAACATGATTTCCGTGGGGCTCGATATCGTCCGGCTAGGACTAATGCTCGTCTTCGGCCAGCCCAAGACGTCGTCGGAATACATCCAGGCCACCAGCCGAGTAGGGCGTGACAAGACCAAACCCGGACTCATCGTAACTTTGCTCAATGCCCATAAACCGCGCGACCGATCCCACTACGAGCGCTTTAACATATACCACCGAACGTTTTACCGCAGCGTCGAAGCGACCAGCGTCACCCCATTCTCGCCCCGCGCCCTCGACCGGGCTTTGGCCGGGGCCTTGGTGGGGCTGAGCCGCCACCTGGTGCCCGCCATGGAAGCCCCGTCCAAGGCTGGCAGCGTGCAAAGTCACCTGCCAGAGCTCCAGCAAGCGGTGCGCATTTTTTCCGAGCGGGCCAAAATCCACGACGTCGACAAGGCGCACTCCCAGGACGGCCAGGATTTGGCCCATCACGTCGACGCCCTCGCCCAGGAACTCCTCGCCAAGTGGAGCAAAATCGCAGGAATGTGCCAGAACGAAGGCATCGGCCTCGCCTACCAAAAACACGAAGGCCCGCGGGACGGCGACGCCTTGATCCGAGACTTTCTCGACCTCGATCTCCTGACCAAACCCGAAGTCTACCGCAGTTTCCGGGCGAACCGCTCCATGCGCGACGTCGAACCCGGCATCGATATCCTGCCCAAAAAATCCTCCCGGGGAACCAACGCATGAGCCGACAACAAATCCGATCCAATCAGCTGATCACCACCTTTGGCCCCGGTGCCATGGTGGATCTTCCGGACAAATCTATCATTGTGGCCGGCCTCGACGAGTGGGCCTACGAAGGCCACAAGCATTGTCTGGTCGACGAACCCCGCCTGGCCGCCAAAATCGCCCGCCTCTTGCGGAAATCCTATCCTGGATTCCGCGGGCAGAGCATTGAGCTGCGCACCCCGCCGCCCGCGGGCGAGGCTATGTTCCAGCGCGGGCAAATAATGCCAGGGGTAACTGGTTTTATTTTCCCCCATTGGTTCATTTCCCAAAAGGTCGACATTTCTCCGGAAAAGAACCGCCGCCGCCAATTAGTTATTCAGCAACAACTGGAAGAAAGCGGTCGGTTCCGCATCAACGGTAAAGCCTTCCCAGTGGTGCCAGTGCGCTTCGTGCGCGCCTGCAAAAATGGCCACGTCGGGGACATCAAGTGGCGGGACTTTGCCCATCATGGGGCCACCAGCTGCCAGATGAATCTGTGGATGGAGGAGCGCGGATCGACGGGGGATTTGACTGACGTGTGGATCATTTGCGAATGCAGTGCGCGGCGCTGCCTGCGCGACGCCACCGAGCCCGGCAGCCTCGGCCAGTGCAATGGCAGCCGCCCCTGGCTGGACGATAGCGAGGGCTTTTGCAAGGAAGCCAATCGCCTCCTCATCCGCACCGCCAGCAACGCCTATTTCCCCCAGACGCTCCCCGTCATTTCCATTCCCAATGCCATGACCAAAGTGGAGACCGCCGTGCTGGGCCTCTGGGATTCCCATTTGTGCAATATTGATAGCATCGAGAAGCTGAAGATGTTCAAAATGGGCATCCCTGAGCTAACGGAAAAACTGGGTCCGTTTAGCGACGAGACCATCTACGAGGTGATGCAGGCGATCCTCAGCGGGAAGGAAACCAGCTCCCTCGCCCGCCCGGTCAAGGAAGTCGAATTCGACGCCTTGAGCAGTGCGGAAGCAGAGCAACTCACCGATGAACCCCACGGCGACTTTTTTGTGCGGAGGCTCGATGGGGCCAGGTGGCAACATCCAAGGCTGGAGGCCCTGGAGCGGGTGGTCCAGGTCCATCGCCTGCGGGAAGTGGTGGCCCTGATGGGCTTTACCCGCTTTGAACCGGAATCGGCGGACGTCACTGGCGAACTGGACATGCAGGTCCAGCGCGCCCCCATCGTCGGCTACCCGCGGTGGATGCCGGTTTCCGAAAACCGCGGCGAGGGCATTTTCCTTCAATTCAGCGCCGCTCACATCGCCGCCTGGGCTCAATCGGACCCGGTGCTGCGCCGCGCCGCAGAGTTGGAGGCATCTTTGGAAAAGTGGCAAAAAGACCACCCCGGCAGCCCCATCGAATTCCCCGGCGTGGCCTACATCATGTTGCATTCCCTCTCTCACCTGCTCATCAGCGCCATCGCGTTGGATTGCGGGTATCCCCTGTCCTCCCTCCGGGAACGCATTTATGCACCCGATGGCAAGGGGGCCATGGAAGACCGCTATGGCATTTTGATCTTCACCGCCTCGTCAGGATCCGAGGGAACCTTGGGCGGGCTGGTGCACGCGGCCCGGGACCTCCAGAAGCACCTTTTCCGCGCGATCCAATTGGGGACGCTGTGTTCGAATGATCCCGTTTGCTCCTCCGGCGTGGCGCGCCACGGGGGCATTGATCGCATTTCGGGCAGCGCCTGCCATGGCTGCCTCTATATTTCAGAAACGTCCTGCGAGCGCTTCAATCAATTCCTCGATCGATCGCTCGTGGTGCCGACCATCGAGCGCCGCGGGTGTCATTTCCTCACCACCTGACTAGCATGAAGGACGCCCCTGCCCTTGCGCTGCTGCTCGACTTGCCGACCTCCACCCTGCAGCAGCTCGCGGAGGATTTCCGGGTCGGCAGCCTGCGCCACGGGGTCTCTCCAGGGCTGCTCTCCCCCTGGGCCGGGCCGCTGGCGGCCGAATTGTCAGCCCTGTTCCGCGGCCTGCTCGAACAAGGCTGCCCAACCTCGGTTCTCGCCGCGCTGTGCGAGGGCATGCACGCCGCCAAAAGCAAAATGGAAAGCGCCGAAAATAACCTCTACTTGGCCCTCAGCGGCCCGGAAGTTCCCGGCATCCCCGTGGTGGACACCGGCACCGTGGTCCGTTCCCTCTTCGTCGAAGCCCAACGCGAAGTCCTCGTCACAAGTTATGTCTTCAGCAACGCTTTCGAATTACTCGAACCCCTCGCAGATCGCATGGCGGGCGATCCGGCCTTCCGGGTCCGCTTCGTCGTCGACCTCACGCACCAGCGGAAAGCCCCCGACGAACCCCTCCCGGTCGTCGCTAACCGCTTCAAACAACACTTCCTCAAAAACCATTGGGCGGGGTCGGCGATCCCCGAGTTTTGGCACGATGACCGCAACTTCCACGAAAGCGAACCCGCCAAACGCGGCATCATGCACGCCAAGGTCGTCGTCATCGATTCGGCAGCGGCCCTGGTCACCTCCGCCAATTTCACCGCAGCCGCCCACCACAGAAATATCGAAGCTGGAATCCTGATCCGCCACCTCACCCAGGTTCGGACGATCCGAAACTATTTCGATTCCCTCATCGCCACGAAACAACTGGTGCCCCTGCGCTGATAAATCGCCAGTTGAACACAAGACGGCATTGCCGACGCAGCGGTCCAACCGTCGTGGACGCGCTGGGGGCGAGCCAAGACCGCATAGTTGCCGAGGCCGACGGGTAAGACTTCGGCGTCGAGGACGTGCTCGACGAGGGCTTGGAGTTCGGGGGGATGGAAGTGTTGTAAGCCGCAGACGAGTGCCCTGGGTCAATTTCGTATCAACTTCATTCATAGATCGGTGCGCACCCGATAAAATTTGGAAGAAGGTAAGCGTACATCGGTTTTGGGGATAAGCAATTCTCCCCCGTTCAAACTTTGTATGGTGGTCCACGCCTTGAGATCCGAGCTGAATTCCACTCGGTACGCCCGCCCGGGAATGTGTGGCCAGGTCAATAGTGTGGAACCATCCGCTCCTATTGAAACATTCACCGAAGGACGACTATTCGCGATGCTTGGGTCTGTCCCAAAGGCCGCCTCGGCAACATTCGAGAAGCCATCTCCATCCGTGTCCAGATCCAAGTCGGTTCTTACAGTGTAGGGCATGGGTTCGGACCACTCGCCGGCGGCGGCGTCGGTGGCTTGAGTGCGCAGGAGGACGGTGCCGTTGAACGTGGTTCCCAGATTGGCTCCGGCATCCCAGAGCAGGCTATGGTTCGAGCCTCCAGGTTGCGAGGGCAGGCGAGAGGCAGCGGGGCCGCCGTTCGCCGTGAGGATGGTGGCCGAATTCCAAACGGTTTCGCCCGATCGTTGATATTGCACGAGGAGGGAGCTTGAATGGGCCTCCGCATCCCAGATCCGCACGGCCACCGTGCTGCTGGTTCCCCCGCTGGCTGGCGTGGAGAGCACACGGGCTTTCGGTGGAGTGTTTGTCACTGTGACTTTGCCGCTGAGCACTGCCTCAATCGCTTCCTTTGACCAATAAATCACCTTCCCTTGGTTTGGCTGCAAAGGGTCTACGAGAAGGCCAACCAAACCATCTGCTCCAGCCTGGTCGCGGAAAGCTTCCAACCGATACCAGGACTTGCCTTTGAATCCCGCAGTGAAAACCTGACGTGCCAATGGGGACGTAGCATCTGGTGCTGTCCAAATAGAAACCGTGCCATCCGGTTCACCCACAAAAAGGCGGGGTATCGAGTTTACGCCGATTGCTGCCAAGGCGTAATTTTTGGCTGAACCTGCTAAAAGTGGAACCGATGCACTTGATCGCAGAACGGGCTGTGTTGGGGCGGGCGTCAGTTCCTTGATGACGAAGGTGTCTCCCGCATCTGCGGCGGAGTTGCCGTTTCTGTCATCTATGTAGGCCACGATGAGGGAATCAGGATTGGACGATGTCGGACGTAAATTCCTCCAGGACAGGGATGTGTCCAGATCAATTAAGGCTGGAGAATCGGCGGCGGCGAATTCCACTGGACCAATGACCCGGTCCACTTCGACCAAGCCCTTAAAATAGCGCCCGCCCAGTGTTCCGTTATATGAGGTCGCATCCCATTTCCAATATGAGTAGGTAAATCCCACCTTAAAGCCCGGAGCAATGTTTCCAGGTTCCTGCCGGGGAGGCGTGTAGGTAAAGGGAATGCCCGAAACCCACTCATAAGCTGAGGGCGAATGTGACACCCTGAGACCAATCCAAAATCCTCCCCCGAAATTCGACGAAATCCAACTGCTCGTCGGCTCATCCGGAATTCCGGCTAAGTGGCCGCCCCACTGCGTTGCGTAGCTCTCGGCCTGCTCCCAACTTACTTCGACTGGACTACGAAAATACCACTTTTTGGTTCCTGGTCGGTTTACTGCCTCCGGTGGCAGTGGATTCAGGGCGGAGTATTCGATCTTCGTAGAAGTCATCCAACGGACCACCCCATTCGGAATCGTTGCAGCGGCGGCCAATCCAGCGGCTGCTGACCCAGCCAGCACTGGTGTAGACCAAACGCCCAGGTCCCATGCGGATTTATAAATGGCGCTGGCCGTTCCTCCGGCAGGACTCCCGAACGAAATCGCGGAGCCAACGGTAAGATCTTGCGCTACTGCCGGACCTGTCACGCTGGAAAATACGGTGGCTCCCTCAACCAAAGTATTACCGGCAAAAGTATATTGTTTGACTAAACTTGGCCCCGTAGTGGGCTGAAATCCCAGAAGCAGGGCCAATTCACCGGACGCATGCACAGGTTTCAGGATCAGCGAATTGATTCTCGGGTAGCCAACCGGATGAGTCGTGGTTATCCAATTCCCATTCCAACTACTCAACCTTGTTAAACTGCTCGAAGTAGTAGAGTCCGTGGTGGCCGC
>CALQKQ020000107.1 GCA_943331195.2 Akkermansia muciniphila
ACGGCATCTCCGGACGCCAATTTGGATATCAATCTAGCGCTTTACAATGGGGTGGGCAATTTGGTCGCTAGCGCCAACAGTAGCACCTTGGGCGCTAGCTTGAGCAGCACGGTGACGGGGGGCACGTATTACCTGGCGGTGGATGGGGTTGGTGTGGGCACGGCTTCTACTGGGTACACGGACTACGCTAGTTTGGGGCAATTCACCCTGACGGGGACGGTGCCCGCGTTCGTGGGTTACCCTCCGGTGGCGGTGGTGTCGCAGAGCACGCCGGTGACGGGGACGGTGCCGCTGACGGTGAATTTCTCGAGCGCGGGATCGAGCGATGCGGAGAGCAGCGCTTTGACGTATGACTGGGACTTTGGGGATGGCACGGTGGGCTCCACCGAAGCGAATCCGGTGCATGTGTATAGTGCGGTGGGGACGTATACGGCTTCGCTGGCGGTGTTCGACGACACAGGGCTTTCGGGGACTGCCTCGGTGGTGATCACGGTGAAGGCGCCGGTGAATCCGGCCACGGTGTTGAGTATTTCCGACATTGCCATGAGCAAGGTGGTCAGCACCAAAGGCACTCAAGCTAAGGCGGTGGTGACGGTCAAGGATGGGCTTGGGGCGGTGAGGGCGAACGCCACGGTAACGGGGAGTTGGTCGGGTCTGACGGTGGCCAATGTCAGCGGCAAGACGGGCACGACGGGCACGGTTACTTTCACGAGTGCGGCTTCGAAGAACGCGGGCACTTTCACCTTCAAGGTCACGGGCATCACGTTGAGCGGTTATACCTATGACGCCACGAAGAACGTGGAGACGACGGATTTCATCGTGAAGTAAACGGGAACACAGAGGCGAGGGGTGGCGCTTGATGGGCCGACCTCCGAGCCAGTTCTTTGGGAGGGCCCGCAAGAGATTGCGGGCCCTCTTTCGTTGGGGCGGCTTGGCGGTCGGCCGGGGGCAGGGAGGGCCGAGGTGCCGCGAGGGTGGGGGGCGGTAGGTCTGACGAGAGGGTTAGCTCCTCAGAGTCGGCCCTAGCTGGGGAAGTTGAAAAAGCGCCCGGATGCGGGATGTGTCGCGGCGTCCCTGCAGGAGCCGTTTGGCGCATGGGGTGTGGTTGCGGGCTTTACCATGCGGGGCAAAGCCGAAGACGGCGGCGCAAGGGATGCGCTTGCGGCACCGCGCGTATTTCCTCAGACAGATCGACTATTTGATAGAGACGAGCTAGGGGGTGTCGTGGGCGAGGGAGGGGATGGGGACGTCGGGATTGGTTTCGGCGGCGTAGTCGACGCCGGCTAAGCCGAAGCCGAAGAGGCGCAGGAAGCTGGATTGGTAGCCGGTGAAATCGGCTAGATCGTTGAGGTTGCTGGTGTCTACGGCGGCCCAGCGCTGGGCGACGAGGGCTTGGACGGAGGGGGTCATTTCCCAATCGTCGACGCGGAGGCGGCCGAGGTCATCTGGCTGGGGGGTGCCGCTGTAGAGGCGGTCGCGGAAGAGGCGATCCATTTGCTCGATGCAATCCTCGTGGGTGCCCTGGTCTTTCATGACCTTGTAGAGCAGGGAGATGTAGAGGGGGACGACGGGGATGGCGGAGCTGGCCTGGGTGACGAGGGCTTTGTTGACGGAGACCCAAGCTTTGCCGTGGAGGGGGGCGAGTTTGCCGTCGAGTTGGCGCTGGGTGCGCTCGAGGTCTTCTTTGGCGAGTCCGATGGTGCCGTTTTTATAGATGGGCCAGGTGACTTCGGGGCCGATGTAAGAATAGGCGACGGTTTGGGCGCCGGGGGCGAGGACGTCGGCTTCGAGGAGGGCGTCGATCCAGCTTTCCCAATCTTCGCCGCCCATGACGGCGATGGTTTGGGCAATGTCATCGCCTTGGGCGGGTTCGATGGAGATGTCGCTGACGACGCCGGTGGTGGTGTTGAGATTTTTGTTGGTGTAGACGGCGCCGACGGGTTTGAGGACGGACTTGAAGACTTCGCCGGTTTTGGGGTGGGTGCGGCGAGGGGAGGCGAGGCTGTAGACGACGCAATCGACTTGGCCGAGGTCGGCTTTGATGGCGGCGATGACGGCGGTTTTGACGGCGTCGGAGTAGGCGTCGCCGTTGAAGGAGCGGGCGTACAGGTTGGCGGCGTGGGCGGCTTTTTCGAAGGCGGCGGTATTATACCAACCGGCGGTGGCGGTGCGGTCGGCTTCGCCGGGTCGCTCGAAGAAGACGCCGAGGGTGGCGGCACCGGAGCCGAAGGCGGCGGCGATGCGGGAGGAGAGGCCGTAGCCGGTGGAGGAGCCGATCACGAGCACCTTTTTGGGGCCTGACGCGAGGAGGGGACGGCGCTGCACCACGGCGATTTGGTCGGCGACGTGCTGGGCGCAGCCTTCGGGGTGGGCGGTGGTGCAGATGAATCCGCGGATCTTAGGGGAGATGATCATAGGCGTGGGGAGGGTGAACGGCGGGTGGGCGCGTGGCAACAGGTTTTCGGAGGGGGGGCCGTGGGGGGGAGGGCTGTAGGCGAGGGTCGAGAACTTAAATAAAATAAGATAGTAAACAGTTCATGAATATTAGATTTTTTGTATTTCTATGCGGCGGCGGCGGAGTTTGTCAGGTTGGGGCGGGGTGGATTTTTGGTTTGGGGGGAACATTTTGGGGATCTGGTCGATTTTTCTTGAACAGACGGCATGGAAATGGCGAAAGTCGTTGTTGTAAACCACCGTCGCCACTTCCACCTGGGCGGACTCAAATCAGTTTTTGAAAAATTTCTGGTAGGCTGAGTCGACTGCCTCGGCATCGGGAAGCCGCCGGTGGTTTTTTTCTTTTTGCGTGGCGTGGCGGGATGCTTTGGGGAGACGGTTGGGTGCTTAGGAGGTGGTGGGGCGGCGGTAGCGGATGGCGCTGGACCAGCGCTGGGCGGGCTGTTCGACGAGGCGGTGGAGGAGGGCGGAGAGGGCGAGGGAGAGGGCGAGGAGGACGAGGACGGCGGTGCCGTCTTGCCAGGGGCCGCGGGGCAGGCGGAGGATCCAGGGGAGGAGGAGGCCGGCGAGGATGTTGTGAAAGAGGTAGAAGGGATAGGAGATGGAGCCGAGCCAGAGGAGCGCGGGGAGGTGGAGGGGGAGGTGGAGGATGGCGGCGGCGGTGAGGAGGGCGACGAGGGCGGGGGGGCTGCCGAGGGCGTGGCGGGTGATGAGGGCGCAGGCGATCAGGGCGAGCCAGCAGGCGAGGGGGCTGATGAGGTCGCGCAGGCGCCAGAAGAGGAGGATGCCGGAGGCGAAGAGGGCGGCGAAGGGCAGCACGGTTTGCCGGTCGTGGGACCAGAGGGGGAGGGTGGCGAGGGCGGCGAGGGCGGCCCAGCGGGCGGCGGGGCGGGGGTGGGCGAGGAGGGGGAAGAGGAGGCCGATGGCGACGTAGTATTGGGCTTCTAGGGCGAGGGTCCAATAGATCTCCATGAGCCAGGGTCGGTGCAGCAGGCCATTGAGGTAGAAGAGGTGGGGCCACCAGTCGGACCAGGTGCGGGCTTCCATGGAGGCGCCCTGGTGGAAGAGGAAGGGGACGAGCATGGCGGCGACGGAGAGCAGGTAGAGGGGGTGGAGGCGCAGGGCGCGTTTCCAGAGGAAGCGGGGGAAGTCGCGCAGGTGGTAGGCGCTGCGCGCCATGGTCCAGGGGAGGATGAGGCCGCTGATGACGAAGAAGCAATAGACGCCGAGGTGGCCGTAGGTGGCGAGCCACTTGAGGGGTTGGTCGGCGGGGAAGCCTTGGTTGAAGCGGCCGTTTTGGGTGAAGTGGAAGAGGGCAACCCAGAGGGCCGCCAGGCCGCGCAGGGCGTCGAGGACCGCCAGCCGAGGGTGTGGGGCGGGAGGGGTGGGGGGCATGGGGGTCAGGATGGCGAAGTCCCTGGGCTTGCCAAGGGCGCTTCCGCAGGGAGGGGGGCGGAAAACTTCGCGGCGCGGGAGCGCCTTTTCAGTTGCCCGATGGGAGGGGAGCGCCACTTTGGGCTCTTTATGGCCACCATCATTGAAATGCCGAAGTTGAGCGACACCATGGTCGAGGGAACCCTCGTGAGGTGGTTGAAGAAAGAAGGCGACAAGGTCGCGAATGGCGATGTGTTGGCGGAGATTGAGACGGACAAGGCCACGATGGAGATGGCGGCCTTTGACGAGGGGATTCTCGGCAAAATTTATGTGGCGGCGGGGAGCAAAGCGCCGCTGGGGGCGGCTTTGGGGGTGATTGTGGATGAAGGGGAGGCGCTTCCGGCGGCTCCGGTGGCGGGGGCGAGTGTAGTGGCGGCGGCGTCCGCAGCGGCGGCGGCGGCGGCGAGCAGTGCGGGTTCGCGGGCGGCGGCGGTGCGCACGAGCAGTGTGGCGGCGGCGAATGGCAAGGTCAAAGCGTCGCCCTTGGCGCGGCGGGTGGCGGCGGAGCGGGGGACGGATTTGCGCCGCTTGGTGGGATCGGGTCCGGGGGGGCGGATTGTGCGGGCGGATGTGGAGGCAGCCCCGGTGGAGGGTTCGGGAGGGGCGGCCAAGGGGGTGGCGGTGATTCGGCCGGTGATGGGGGCGGAGGACCGGCGGGTGCCGCTGAGTGGGATGCGGACGATCATTGCGGAGCGGCTGTATGCGTCCAAGACGCAGATTCCTCACTTTTACCTGAATATTGAGGTCGATGCGGGTCCGATTTTGGCGCTGCGGGCGCAGATCAATGCGGGTTCGGAGAAGACGGGGGGGAATAAATATACGGTGAACGATTTTATTTTGAAGGCGGTGGCGGGAGCGGCGGCGCAGGTGCCGGCGGTGAATGCCTCGTTTGATGGGGACAGCATTGTGCAATTTGCCAAGGTGAATTTGAGTGTGGCGATTGCGGTGGAGGATGGCTTGGTGACTCCGGTGATCCGCGATGCGGCGCGGAAGTCGATGTTGGAGTTGAGCACGGAGGTGAAGGACTTGGCGGCGAAGGCGAAGAGCAAGAAGCTGTCGCCGGACGCCTTTGCTGGGGGGACGCTGACGGTTTCCAACTTGGGGGCGTATGGCATTGACAATTTTGATGCCATCATCAATCCGCCACAGGCGGCGATTCTATCGATTGGGGCGGCGAAGAAGATGGCGGTGGTGAATGCGAAGGGAGAGATTGTGGTGGGGGATCGGATGTGGGTGGGGATGAGCTGCGATCACCGGGTGGTGGACGGGGCGGTGGGGGCGACCTACTTGGGGGTGCTGAAGAAATTGCTGGAAAATCCGGCCTTGATGCTAGTCTAGGGGGGAAGCTTGGAGAGGATAGGCTTGGCAAGGGAGGGCGGACTGTGCCATGGGTGAGGGATATGCAACTTCGACTGCTTTTTTCTGTTTGGCTGCTTGGGGCGGCATCGCTGGGTTCGGTGGCTGCGGCGTCCGGGTCTTGGGCGATTCCGGCGACGGATGAGGGATTGCCGGGGGCGGGCCCGCTGCGCCGGGCGGAGTGGTTTCGCCAACTGTGGGAGGAGCGGCGCAGCGCGTGGGCGGGGCAGGTGGCGGCAGACCAAGGAGCGGTGGTTTTTTTGGGCGATTCCATCACGCAGGGATGGGGCGAAGATTTAGGGAAGGCCTTTGGGGCGCTGAAGGTGGCCAACCGGGGCATTTCTGGGGACACTTCGCGCGGGGTGTTGATCCGTTTGCAGGAGGACGTGTTGGCTTTGCATCCGGCGGCGGTGGTTCTCTTGGTGGGGACGAATGACTTGGAGGAGCAGGCGGCTCCGGCGGTGATTGCGGGCAACCTGCGCTTGATCGTGGCCGCGCTGCGGGCGCACCGGGCGGATTTGCCGGTGATTCTGTGCAAAGTTTTCCCGAGTTCTGCGAGCAAAGCGCGCCCGGCGGCGGCGATTCGGGCGCTCAATGAGCTCTGTGCGGGGGTGGTCAAGGACCAGCCGCAGGTGACGTTGTTAGAAACCTGGAAGCCGTTTGCCGATGCGGCGGGCGATGCGGTGGCGGCGGAATTTCCCGACTTGCTCCACCCGAATGCGGCGGGCTACGCCAAGTGGGCGGCGGCGCTGCGGCCGGTCTTGGCGACGCTCGGGCTTTGCGAAACCGAGGCCGACTCCTTCCAAGTGGAGCCTGGATTTGTGAGTCTTTTCAATGGGCGCGACCTGAGCGGCTGGAAGTTTCAAGGCGGAGAGGCCTTTGAGGGAAAAGTGCGCAGCAGCGACCAGCGCTATGCGGCGATCAATGGTCGCCTGGTGGTGACGACTCCGTCGGAGGGGAGCAAGCTGGCGCAGTTGTGGACGGTGCGGGAGTTTCCCCGGGATTTCACGCTGCGGCTTGAATTCCGCGCGACCCCGGATGCGGACAGCGGGGTTTTCCTGCGCGGGCCTCAGCTGCAGTGCCGCGACTACCTCATCGCAGGTCCCTTCAAAAACTTAGTCAAGTACAAGCCCCAGGACTGGAATCAGCTAGAAGTGGTCGTGGTCGGCGGCCGGGCGCGCTGCACTTGCAATGGCGAGGTGCTCGACGAGGCCTTCCAAGTGCCGCCGACGGGGCCGATCGGACTGGAGGGCGACCACGGGCAAATGGAATACCGTCGCTTGCGCGTCAAGGAGGGCTGAGTCGGCCATTGTGATGGCAGGGAACTTTGCGAAACGCCCCGCCGGTCTCGTGAAGGCGGAAGCACGGCGCTTGGCTTTGTTTGATCGCAGCGGCGCCCCGGCCTGCGCTTGCCTGAGGGGGCGAGGCGGGCGAGGTACGTGGTTATGAGTGCTGCGGACGACATTATTGGGATTGATTTGGGGACCACGCAGTCGCTGGTGGGGGTGGTGGAATCTGGTTTTCCCATTCTCTTGGCGGATGGGCGGGGCAGTCGGTTGACGCGGTCGGCGGTGTATTATGGGACGGGTGGGGCGGGGCCGGTGGTGGGTGAGGAGGCGTGGCGGCGGCGGGTGACGGAAGGGGGGCGGACGGTGGTGTCGGTGAAGCGGCTGATGGGGCGGCGGGCGGGGGAGGCCGTGGGGGCGGGTGAGGAGGGGGAGCAGGGAATGTTGGGCGGGGTGCGGGTGGCAGAGGGAACCGATGGGTCGATGGGGGTTGTGGTGGAGGGGCAGTGGCGCTCGCCGGTGGAGGTTTCGGCGGAGATTTTGCGGCATCTGAAGGGAGTGGCGGAGGCGGCGTTGGAGCGGTCGGTGCATCGGGCCGTGATCACGGTGCCGGCGTATTTTAATGATGCGCAGCGGCAAGCGACCCGGGAGGCGGGGCGGCTTGCGGGGCTGACGGTGGAGCGGATTTTGAACGAGCCTACGGCGGCGGCGTTAGCGTTTGGTTTGGATAAATTGGGGGGGCGCTCCAAGGTGGCGGTCTACGATTTTGGCGGGGGGACCTTTGATGTGAGTATTCTGGAGTTGCACGAAGGGGTTTTTCAGGTGTTGGCGACGCATGGGGACACGCGCTTGGGGGGGGATGATCTGGACGATTTGTTGGCGCGCTGGCTGGCGGAGCAGATGGATGGGGGAGCAGGCGGGGGCTGGGCGGGGATGAGTGCGTTGGAGCGCGCCCGGGTTTTGGAGGCGGCGGGGGAGGCCAAGGTGGGTTTGTCAGGGGCGGAGGAGGTGGAGGTGAGGTTGCCCTTCTGGCGGGGGGCGCAGAGTTTTACGAGGCTGGTGCGGCGCGGGGAATTCGAGGGCTTGATCCGCCCGCTGGTGGAGCGGACGCGCGGGCTGTGTCGGCGGGCGATGGTGGATGCGGGAGTGGTGGCGGCGGAGCTGAGTGCGGCGGTGCTAGTGGGGGGGAGCACGCGCATTCCGCTGGTGCGGCAGGTGGCGGGGGAGATTTTTGAGCGGGCGCCGGACACGAGCCAGCATCCTGACGAAACGGTGGCGCTGGGGGCGGTGATCCAGGCGGGCATCTTGGGAGGGGCGTTGCGCCAGGTGGTTTTGTTGGATGTGACGCCGCTGTCGCTGGGGATTGAGACGTTTGGAGGCCTCATGAATGTGATCTTGCCGCGGAACACGACGATTCCGGCGCGGGCGGGAGAGATGTTTACCAATGCGGTGACGGACCAGGTGGGAATGCGGGTGCGGGTGCTGCAGGGGGAGCGGGAGATGGCGCGGGACAACTGGACCCTAGGCGAATTTGAGGTGGATTTTGCCAAGGGGCCCAAGGGGAGTGCTCGGGTGGGGGTGCAGTTTGAGATTGATGCCGACGGCATCCTGACGGTGCTGGCGCGGGACACGCGGACGGGGCGGGACCAGGTGGTGCAGATCCGCCATGCGGCGGTGGATGTGAGTGAGGCCCGGGTTGAAGAAATGATCGCGCAGTCGGTCGACCATGCGCTGGAGGACATGGTAGAGCGGCAGGTGGCGGAAGCGGAGGTGAAGAGTCGTGAGCTGTTAGAAGCAGTGAGGGGCGCCTTGCCGGAGGTGGGGTCGGCCCTGTCGGAGGGGGAGCGCGCTAGGATTGCCGAAGCGGTCGAGGAGGTGGAGCAGGCCATGGCGGCGGGGGAGTTGGGCCGGCTGAAGGGAGCGAATGGGCGATTGGATGCGGCGACGGAGCGCCTGGCGACGCTGTTAGTGGAGCGCGCCATGGATGAGGCTCTAGCGAGGAGGTTGGAAGGTTAGGGGGTGGGGTGGGCTCAATCTGTCGGTTCTGTCACGCGCTGCAGCTTGCCGATGTGGCAGAAGGAACGAGAGAATGCAGATCTCAACGTGAACACTTCTGCCGACTCTTCCCCCGATCTATCGGATTTTTTGCCTGAAGGCGAGTTGGGGGAGGGCGCGGGGATGAATGGTTTGTTGGAGACGGTGCTGGAGGGCTTGGTGCAGGCTTGCCTGTTGGTGGATGGGATGGATCGGATTCTTTTTAGCAACGATGCGGCGAAGCTGCTGTTCATGCCCAAGGGGCGTTTGTTGGGGCGGAAGTTGGAGACGGTTTTAGCGGATCGGCAGTTGAGCCAATTGGTGGCGGAGTGCCATGCGTCTGGGCGGGCGGGGATGTTGTCGTGTGCGCTGCGCTTGCCCGGCAAGGCATGGAGAGATGACCGGCATTTTGTGGTGGAAGCGGTGCCTTTGGCCTTGGGCGGGGAGCGGCGCTTGGTGCGGCTGGCGCTGCGGCCGGACGACGAGGCGGAAAGCGCGGCCAAGGCGACGCCGAATCCGGCGGCCGATGTGTTGATCCAGTTGCGGGGGCCCTTGACGGTGGTGCAGGGCTATTTGGAAAATTTATTGGACGGGATGATCACGGATCCGGTGGCGCTGCGGCAGTCGCTGCTGACGATGCGGCGCAGCACGGTGCAGATTGAGCGGATTTTGGAAACGCTGCGCCAGTAGGGGGGATTTGACGAAATTGTTGCATTGGGGAGCTTTTCTGGGGACGGGCGGTGGCGGAAGCTGGGGGCGTTGTCAGCGGGCCATCCGTTGGCGATGGCACTGGATCGGCTCTGTAGGACGACGGAGTCCCGGTGTTCGGTTTTACAATAAGGGATGAAGGGCGGTGCCTCAGGGTGCCGTCCTTCTTTTTTATTTTATGTTGGGGGGTGGGGGCCTGCTTTTATGTGACGAATCTGTTCCAATAGATCCATTTCTCTCTGGCTGGGTCGGTGCCAGGATCGAGCCCATCAAGACTGGTCATGGGGGCAGTCGAGGCCGCCATTCTTTGCTATGAGATCTACATCACCTTCAAGCTCGAACCTCCCGCTGGGGCGGCGCTGG
>CALQKQ020000108.1 GCA_943331195.2 Akkermansia muciniphila
CCTGCCAGGTTCACGGCGGTGGTTCCGGGATTGTATAACTCTAGCCAATCCTGCAACAGGCCGTCCTCGTCGCGTAGGCCCGAGGCATTCCAGGCGACTACCTCATTCAAGCGCAGCGCGGCGGGCGGCAGGGCGGCGGGGATCACCTCCACGCGGAGGCGCCGCAAGGTGCTGCCTTCGGCATTGCTGGCAGTGAGGGTGTATTCCGTCGGCACCTCGGGGGCTTGGAGCGTTTCTGTGGTTTGCCCGGTGACCTCGCGGCCATTGAGGAGGAGGCGGTCGGCTCCGGTGAGGGTCCAGGAAAGCGTGAGGGCTTGGCCGACGCTGACGGGCTGGGGGCTGGCCACCAGGCTACTGATGGCGGGAAGGGCCGCCCCTGCCGAGGGGACCCAGGCGGCGAGCAGGAGAAGGGCGAGGCGAGTGCGCATGGCCTTTGGGTATCAGGCTTCGGCGCGCCCGTCCATTCCTATCAAAGCCCCCTGCCCGGCCCTGCCCTGCCCTGTCCGGCCCGGTGGAACCGCCGGGCGTTCCGGGGGCTGGCGGCGCGCTTGGGGGGCTTCAGGCCGCCTGGCCAAGCGCGGCGGCGAGCGCTTGGCGCCGGGCTTCATGGCTGGGGTCGTCGAGCACGGGGGTGAGGCGGACTCCCTCGGGCGGGTTGGGGAGGTCGAGCCAGGAGCGGCAGCCGCCGAAGCTGGGTTGCTCGGGAAAGGTCCAGGGCTGGTCCAATCGGTAGACGCGGAGAAAGGCCAGGCTAATGCCGGAGGCCTCCGAGTAGTCGAAGCGCTCGCGCAGGGTGGCTTCGGTATAGAAGTGGAAGTCGGCGAGGCGGCGCAGGGTTTCCCAGTCGGCGATCTGGTGCTTAGACTCCACCTCGGCGAAATGGAACAGGCTATGGGCAGATCCCTCGGGCGCGTTCGGGGGCAGCGGGTTGGGATCGTTCCAGGTAAATTGGGCGGCCTGTTCGTGGAAGTGGGTGGGGAAGAGGAAAAAGCGCTGGTGGCGCCACCAGAAGCCCCCCTTCCCTTCGTGGATGCCGCCTTTGCGGAGGAGGAGGCTTTGGGCACCGGCGCCGAGGGCGCGGCAGACCAGGGACCATTCTTTGAAACCGCAGGCGGGCAGGGCAGGAGGCATCTCGTAGCCATGCCTGGAAAGTGGGCCTGGGAAATGGGAAGTTCTCCTGCAACTTTCCGCTGGAATTCCTGCGGCCCGGCTCTTTAGTGTCGGTTCTGCTTCGGCAGTATGGTGGCCGTAGTTCAGCGGTAGAGCGCCAGATTGTGATTCTGGTTGTCGCGGGTTCGAATCCCGTCGGTCACCCCATTTTTCCCCTGAGGCCCTGCTGGGGCCCTGCTTAGAAGTTATCTTATGGAGCCGCTGGAAGCGCTGATCGCCTACACGTTCCGAGATCGGGCCTTGCTGGAAGAGGCGCTGACCCATCCGAGTTTGGCTTACGAGACGCAGCGGAGCCAAGTGGACAACCAGCGCTTAGAATATCTAGGGGACGCGGTGTTGGAGTTGATCTTGTCGGAGCAACTGTTTCGCTCCTTTGCGGAGGGCTCCGAGGGGGTGTTGACCAAGCTGCGGGCGCGGTTGGTTTCGCGCGCGGCCTTGGCGAAGTGTGCCCGGCGGATTCATTTGGGAGATTACCTGCGGATGGGGCGGGGGGAGGAAGGAAGTGGGGGCCGCGAGCGGGACAGCACCTTGGCGGATGCGTTTGAGGCGCTCACGGCGGCGATTTATCTGGATGGCGGGCTTGAGGCGGCGCGGCGCTTGGTGGAGGGGCTGAGCCGCGATGCTTTGGAGCAGCTTAAGGCTGAGCCGAGCGAGCAGAATCCCAAGGGGCAGTTGCAGGAGATTTTGCAGGCCCGCGGGCCGGGCAGTTTGCGCTACGTCGTGCTGCGGGAAGAGGGGCCGGACCACCGCAAGAGTTTCGTCGCGGGGGTGGAGTGGAATGGCCAGTCGCTCGGAGAAGGGGGAGGCGGCAGCAAAAAAGAGGCCGAGGCGGCTGCGGCCGCTGCGGCGTTGGGGGGGCTGGTGCTGGCGGAATGGGGGTCGCTAACTGTTTGTGCAAAACCTGGTGAAGAGCGGGGAATGCCAGGCGGAGAACCTTCGCAGGAATGAGAATCAGAGTTGATCGCTAAATCATTCCCAGGGTTGTTCGCGGAGGCGGAGGCTGTGGAACCCCTGAGAATAGGCTGAGGAACAGGCTTATTCCAGTTATTCACCCCCCTTACTGTGATTGAGTTTTATATTTGATAAAGATTCTCTTATTCATGAGGGTGTGGACAAGCACTCCCCAGCCCGTTTGGCATTGCACTTTTGGTGAGAGGGGCTTGGGTTCTCTCAGTTATGGCTGATGATTCTGATCGATGGGAGCGCGTGCAGCGGTCCTCTGCGTCCCGCGGGTCTTTTCAGGCCAAGCCTTCGCCGGTGTCGCTGCATCTGGCGCCGGAGCGGCGGCGCAATCTTGACCAGGAAGAGGCGGCGCGAGATCGCACCGTGCTGCTGTGGGTGCTGCTGCTTTTGGGGATCGCGGGCCTAGTGGGCCTGCTGGTTTTTGCCGCATCGCGCCTGGGGACGGCGCCAGTCTGATCCAGGGCGGGGGCTTACTCGACTCTGAGGCGGCCTAGGATCGTCTCTGCGGTGTAGCGCAGGGCGGGGAGGTAGCTGTCGACCTTGAGCTCGTTGGAAGCGCCAGGAAGGCGGGTTCCCGGGGCGGCGAGGTTGAGGCTGATGATGGGGAGGTCGCCGAGCAGTTGAAGTTGGCGGCTGAGGGGGAGGATGGCGGCGGCGGGGGTGAAGGATTCCCGGAAGAGGGTGCGGACGCGGTGGTCGGCCACCCAGTCGCTGAGCTCGCTGGGGGCTTTTTCGGGGAATGGGTCGGGGCCGCTGGCGAGGCCGCGGGCTTCCAGGCCATAGGCCTTGGCGAAGTAGGCCATGGAATCGGAGGAGCTGAGGAGGAAGCGGGAGCGGGCGGGAATGACGGCGAGGCGGCGATTGAGTTCTTGGTGGAGGCGCTGCAATTCGGTGCCGTATTCGTGGGCGCGGTCGGAGAACCAAGAGGCGGAGGGCGGGAAGGCCTCGGAGAGCACGGCGGCGGCTTCGCTGGCGGCCTTAGCCCAGAGCAGGGGGTTCATCCAGAAGTGGGGCTCGGACTTTTCCGGGGTCGGGTGCAGGATGTCGTCGTCGGCCAGGCCGTTGGCGAGGACGCCGACGACGAGGCCGCGGTCGCGCAGAGTCTGGAGGTTCTCGGTGAAATTAGCTTCCAAGCCGAGGCCGCTGAGGAAGAAGACGTCGGCGGTTTGGATGGCGACGAGGTCGGCGGCGGTGGGTTGCCAGAGGTGGGGATTGCGGTCTGGGGGGATGAGGCTGCGGACCTCGACGGCTTCGCCGCCGACGAGGCGGACGAGGTCGGCGGCTTGCCCCGTGCTGGTGACGACGGTGAGGGCTTGTTCGGGGAGGCGGTGGCGGGGGGGCGGATCTTGGTGATGGCAGGAGGCCGCGAGCCAGGCTGCGGGCAGCAGGCGAAGCAGGTGGCGGCGGGAGGGCATGGCGGGAGGAGGGCAGGGGGCCTAGGGGGCCTCGGCCATGGCGGGCGAGCAGGGGCGCTCGGCGCAGGCGGGGGGGGCGGCGAGGGCGGGATTGGGCTCTTGGGGCAAGAGGCCGAGGTCGCGGAGGAGGCGTTGGTCTTCGGCGACGGCGGGGTTGGCGGCGGTGAGGAGTTTGTCGCCGTAGAAGATGGAATTGGCGCCGGCGAACATGGCCAAGGCTTGGGCTTCGCGGCTGAGGCGGGTGCGCCCGGCGGAGAGGCGGACTTTGGCGCGGGGGATGGCGATGCGGGCGACCGCGATCATGCGGACGAGGTCGAAGACATCGACGCCGCCGTTTTCAGCCAGGGGAGTTCCTGGCATGGGCATGAGGCTGTTGATGGGGACGCTCTCGGGCTGGGGATTAAAGCCGCTGAGGATTTCCAGCAGGTGGAGTCGGTCATCGATGGTTTCGCCGAGCCCGAGGATGCCGCCGCAGCAGACGCTCAGTCCGGCGTCTTGGGCGTGGCGGATGGTGTTGAGGCGGTCTTGGAAGGTGTGGGTGGTGACGATGTTGGGGTAGTGTTCGGGGGAGGTGTCGAGGTTGTGGTTGTAGGCGGTGACGCCGGCTTCCTTGAGGGCGGCGGCCTCGAGGGGGCCGAGTTCGCCGAGGGTGACGCAGACTTCCATGCCGAGTTGGCTGACGTCCTTGACGATGTCGATGACTTTTTCGAAGCGGTCGGTGCCGAGGCGGACGCCGCGCCAGGCGGCACCCATGCAGAAGCGGGTGCTGCCGGAGTCGCGGGCGGCGTGGGCGCGGGCGAGGATGTCGGCTTTTTCCATGAGTTTCTCGGCTTTGACGCCGCTGGAGTAGCGGGCGCTCTGGGCGCAGTAGGAACAGTCTTCGCTGCAACCGCCGGTTTTGATGCTGAGGAGGGTGCAGAGTTGCACTTCGCGCTCGGGCCAATGGGCTTGGTGGACGGCGCGGGACTGCTCGATGAGCTCAAAGAAGGGCAGGTGGTACAGGCGGTGGAGTTCAGCGTAGGTCATGAGAAAAAAAGGGGGGGCCTGAGGCGGGGCGGGGGGTTGTTGGGAGCGGGGTGCCTATTGGGACCAGCGCCCGTTGACGGAGGGGAGGGTGACGTTGTCTTTGATGGCGGAGAAGTCGGTTTTGCCAAGGGCACCGATCATGGAGACGCCGGTGTGACGTTTCCAGATGCGGCTCATGTATTCTCCGGTGTGGCAGCCGTAGCTTTGCACGAGGGCGTCGCGGGTGAAGAGGCCGCGGTGGAGGCGGTGCAGGTCGGCGCAGTGCAAGTAGCAGCTGGAAACGCCGAGGATGTCGTTGCTGTAGTCGAAGAGGAAGCAGTATTTGTTGGAGTGGCCGTAGAATTCGAAGCCGCTGAGCTTGCGGCCGCTGCGGTTGTTGAGGTAGCTGATGAGGAAGGAGGTGTTGTTGAACCAGAGCAAGCGGACGCCGCGCTCGGCGGCTAGGGTGGTGATTTCCGCTAGGGTGCAGAGGTACTGGGGGCGCTTGACGAGGTCCTCGCGCTCGCGGCTTTCGTAGGACGGGCGGTAGACCAGCCAGGTGAGGTTGAGGGCGGGGCCATGCTGGGCGCGCAATTGGTCGATGCGGATGCGAGCGGCGCGGATGAAGTTGCCCCAATAGCGATCGTGCTGATCGCCGGGGCCGCGGTATTCCTCCCAAGCGCGCAGGGCCGGGCCGCCGCTGGCGATGACGTATTCCTCTTGGGCGTAGGGGCGTTGGGCGCTGGCGGATCCGGTGGCGGAAACGATGCTGAGCAGCGCCAGCAGGAGGAGGCGGAAGAAAGCGCGGGAGGTCATGAGGACAGCAAAGTGGAGGGAAACCTAATCGCGCCGCTTTCGGGATGCAAGGCGCGCGCCAGGCCTGGCGGGGACGGAAACGGGCGGCGGGGACATTTCCTCTTGCGGCGGCGGGCCGGGGTTAGAAGATGAGCTGCATTCCGCTATGAAAATCTACCGCGTCCGGCCCGGAGCCAAAGTCAAGCTCTCCGACTACAGCGCGGATGGCGAGGCCGAGCTGCTCGGCGACAAGGATCGCAGCGTGGTTCAGCTGGATCGCTTGAAGGAAGACCTGCGCCAATTGCAGCGCATGCTCTACGCGGAGCGGCGCCACCGCTTGCTCATCGTCCTGCAAGGCATGGACGGCAGCGGCAAGGATGGCACGGTGCGCAGCGTGTTCAGCGGGATCGATCCCCACGGCCTGCGGGTGGTCTCGTTTAAGTCGCCGACGCCCGAGGAATTGGCCCACGATTTTTTGTGGCGGGTGCACAAGGAGGCTCCGGCGCGGGGAGAGCTGGTGGTTTTCAATCGCAGCCACTACGAAGATGTCATCGCGGTGAACGTCAAAAATTTGGCACCGCGCCCGGTTTGGGAAAAGCGCTACGAGCACATTTTGAATTTTGAAAAGCTCCTTGTCGACGAGGGGGCCACGGTGTTGAAATTCTTCCTGCACATCACGCGGGACGAGCAGCGCCGCCGCCTCCAGGCTCGCTTGGAAAACCCCGAAAAGCATTGGAAGTTCAATCCCGAAGACCTCGCCGACCGCCGCCTCTGGCCCCAGTTTAGCAACGCTTACGAAGAAGTTCTCGGCCGCACCAGCACGGAAGCCGCCCCCTGGTATGTGGTCCCCGCGAACCGAAAATGGTATCGCAATGCCGTCATCGCCAGCATCGTCCGCGACACCTTGCTGCGGCTGGAGCTGAAATTCCCCGCCCCCGCCTGGGACCTCAGCGGGGTCACCGTGGAGTAGCGAGTCCGAGGCAACTCCTCCGTTGCCAGGCGGCCGCTTTTCCGGCACCTCTTGGGATGAGGCAAACCCACGAATGGCATGAACAGGACGAAGTCGCCGGCGAGCGCCGCTACTTTCACGCCCGAAAATTTGGCAAAACCTGGGAAATCAAGACGACCCTGAAGAGTGCCCCCGACTGGGATCACCCGGACCCGGTGCCGCTGGACATTTTGGAAGCGCTGCGCGCCCAGTTGGAAAACAAATACACCCGCCGCCGCGTCCCTTGGGCGCACCTGGTGGCGGTGGATCGCCTGGTGGCGGCCGCTGGCGGGGTCGCCAAACACGGCGAGGAGAGCCAATTTCACGTGTGATGCCTTGGTGCCGCGCGGTTTGCTCTGGCGGCAGCGCGAGGATTTCCCCCTCAGTTTTTCCCCGGTGGACGCGGATTTTCTTCCTCTGAGCGATGAAGCGGCCATGGCGCTGGCCTTGGCCGAGGCGCGCCTGGGGGTGGGGCTGACGGCACCCAATCCGCCCGTGGGCGCGGTTTTGGTGCGCCAGGGCCAGGTTTTGGCCAAAGGCTGGCACCGCCGCGCCGGGGGGCCCCATGCGGAAATCGAAGCCCTGCGCGCCGCCGCCGCCCTCGGGCACCCCACCGCCGGGGCAACCCTGTATATCACCCTGGAGCCCTGTTCCACCCACGGGCGCACTCCCCCTTGCGTGGACGCGCTCATCGCCGCCGGATTGGCCCGGGTGGTGTGGGGAGCGCGCGACCCCCAGCCAGGCCACCAGGGCCGCGCCGAGGCCCTGCTGCGCGCCGCTGGCATCGCAGTCCGCACTGGGGTTCTCGAGGACGCGTGTAGGGAAATCCTCCGGCCTTTCGCTAAGCGCGTCGCCAGCGGTTTGCCCTGGGTTCTGGCCAAGGTCGGCATGAGCCTGGACGGCCGCATCACGCGGCCCGCCGGGGAAGGGCAGTGGCTCACCGGCCCCGCCGCCCGGGAGGACGCCATGCACCTGCGCAGCGGCTGCGAAGCCATCCTCGTCGGCGCCGGCACCGTCCGCCAAGATGACCCCGCCCTCACCCTGCGCGGGGCCGCTCTCCGCCCCGGCCAGGAGCAACCCTGGCGCGCCGTCCTCACCCGGGGCGGCCACCTCCCGCCCGGCGCGCAGATTTTTACCGATGCCCACCGCGAGCGCACCCTCGTCTTTCGCGACGCCTCCCTGGAAACCGCGCTCCGCGACCTCGCCGGGCGCGGGGTGTTGACGGTCATGATCGAGGGCGGCGCGCAGGTTTTGGCGGCGGCTTTCGCCGGGGGCTGGGTCGATGAATTCGTCTGCTACCTTGCCCCCCTCATCAGCGGATCTGGCCTCCCGGCGATTTCCGGCGAGGTCTTTTGGGGCGGCTCGGTTCCGCTGCAATTCATTGACTGTAAACGAGTTGCAGAAGACATCTGCATTCGCGCCCTGGTGCGCAAAGGGGGGGAAGGGTGACCCGGCGGCCCGCGATTTTCTTCGACCGCGACGGCGTCGTCAACGTCTCGCCGGGGGCTGGCTATGTGCTGCGCGCGGCGGATTTCCACCTCATGCCGGGGATCGTCGAGGTCCTCGCCTGGTGCCGCGCCCAAGGCTTTTTCACCGTCTTGGTCACCAGTCAGCAGGGCGTCGGCAAGGGCTTGATGAGCCACGCCGACCTCGATGCCATCCACGCGCAGCTCCAGGCCACCTTGGCACCGCAGCGCGCCGCCTTCGACCGCATCTACAGCTGCACCGCCTTAGCTGGGCAAAGCACCCGCCGCAAACCTTCCCCCGAAATGATTTTCGAGGCCGCCGCAGATCTCCCCATCGATCTGCCCGCCAGCGCCCTCGTCGGCGACCACGACCGCGACATCCAAATGGCCCGCAACGCGGGGCTGGCTTTTGCGGTGCGCCTGGCCGGGGAAAACGCTCTGGGAGAACCCGGAGACGCCCTAGTTGACTCCATCCCTGGAGTGCTCGCGGCCCTGCAGCGCTGGCACCGCGCCCAGACCGAGGCCTGAGCCGCCCGCGCTCAGGCCAGTTCCTCCGCAGGCGCGGGCGGCGGGCCTTTTTCGAGCAGCACCGTGAGCAGGGCCACGTCGGCGGGAGTCACCCCTTGAATGCGCCCCGCCTGGCCCAGGGTGCGCGGTCGGATCGCGGTCAACTTCTGCTGCGCTTCCTTTTTCAAGCCGCGCACCGTAGCATAGTCCAACCAGTCGGGCAGGGGCCGATGCTCCATCTTGGCGGTGCGGTTCACCATCTCCTGCTGGCGCTGCAGGTAGCCCGAGTATTTCAAATCCACTTCCAGCAAGTCCCAAATCGGCGCTGCATATTTGGCGCGCAAGTCCTCGGGCAGGGCCGACCAAGCGCTTTCGGTGCGGCGAAACCACTTGTCCAAGGGCACGCCTTGATGAATGACCTGCGCCGCCCAGGCGTGGGCCGCCGCCAGCTGGGCCGCCTTCTCCTCCAGGCGCGCGCGCCGGTCGGCACCGATGAAGCCGCGCGCCGCCGCCTCCGGGGAAAGGCGCAGATCGCAGTTGTCCTGCCGCAGCAGCAGGCGGTATTCCGCCCGACTGGTGAACATGCGGTAGGGCTCGCTGACCCCCTTCGTCACCAGGTCGTCCAGCATCACTCCCAAATAGGATTCCGCCCGGGAGGGAATGTAGGCGGGCAGGCCCTGCACCTTGAGCGCGGCGTTCAAGCCCGCGATCAAGCCCTGGCCGGCTGCTTCCTCGTAGCCCGAGGTGCCGTTGATCTGGCCCGCGAAGTACAGGTGCTCCACCCGCTTCGTCTCCAGGGTGGGGTAGAGCTGGGTCGGTGGGCAAAAATCGTATTCCACCGCGTAGCCCGGGCGGATGATCTCGGCCTGCTCCAGGGCCGGAATCGACCGGATGAAGGCGTGCTGCACCTCGTAGGGCAGGGACGTCGACACCCCGTTGATGTAGTATTCGTTCGAGTGCCGCCCCTCCGGCTCCAGAAAGAGCTGGTGCGATTCCTTGTCGGCGAAGCGGACCACCTTGTCCTCAATGCTCGGGCAGTAGCGCGGCCCCACCCCCTCGATGACCCCGGCGTACATCGGCGAGAGGTGGAGGTTTTCCCGAATGATCTGGTGCGTTTGGGGCACCGTGTGGGTGATCCAACAGGGCATTTGTTCCACGTGGAACGCCGGGTCGGACCAGCGATTCAGGGTGAAGAGTTCGCCGGGGGCTTGCCCGATGGTGTCGGCCATGTAGGAAAAGAGCGGCGGCGGGCTGTCGCC
>CALQKQ020000109.1 GCA_943331195.2 Akkermansia muciniphila
CGGCACATCAAAGCCCTCCGGCCGGTGCGGCACTCGCAGCAGCAAATGGAAGTGATTGTCCATGATGCAAAACGTCAGCACCTCCACCCCCAAAACATCCTCGTAAGCCCGCACCAACTTGAGCAGCATCTCCTTCCCTTCCTCGTCGAGCAGATACTTCCGATCGTAAATCCGATTCACCACGTGAAAACACCCCGCCTGGGATCCATCGAAGAGAAAAGCGCGCGCAGGCATCGGAAGGAGGGGTCAGAGGTTTGACGAAAATAACCTGACTAAACCAAAAATCCAGAGGTTTCTCTTGCAAATTACCTGGAAATTTGTTTTGTTAAGGACAATCAAACAAACAAAACTATTAAATGTAAATTCTATTCCGGAAGTGGTAACATAAAGGATATTAAGATACCTAACGTTGGACCCGTCCCACCAGGAAAGTACAATATATATCCCAGACCCAATCCGATCCTTGGAAATCCCGCTTTCATACTGGACCCGAATGATGGGAAACCACTTAATGATATAAAGGATGATGGCAATGCGGACAGCGGAAAGGGAAGGAGTGAATTTAGAATTCATCTTGAGCTTTTGAAAAATCTCGACGGTGGCAAAACACTGAATCGAGGATCGGAAGGATGTATTGTGAGTAATAAAGATTGCCTAGAAAAACTCGCCCAAATGCTAGAAGGCACTAAAAAAGGCGCTCCAGTCACAATTACTACCCCACCTTTTAAGGACGGCACTCCAGCCCAGCCCTTTAAAAACGTTCCATATTTGGGTGAGTTAACTGTTACTCCATGAATTAACATTGCATTTTAGCATGAAAATATTGAATCAGGTTTTTCCCTTGATAGCTTCAATGGTGTTCACAGGATGTCGGGGAGCGAATAAAGAAATCGTTCCCGTTTCTGGTTCATGGGCTAATACTATTATGCCTGGCAACAAGGTTTCTGACAAATATGAGAATCTTATTTTTGAATTAGCTAAGGGAGACTCGGTGAATTGGAATATTTTAACGCAGTTCAGCTATTTACAAGGTGAATCGAGGGAGGCAGTTGGAGTTTTATATGCAGAGCTGTTGGTTAACTCCCCCGGCATTTACCTTAATCGGTATCTCGAAGGCGACAAAGAAGCTATTAAGATGGCTCAATTAGGCTGGCGTTATTGCGCTGTCGTCGAACACATTTATCCAAAACTTCTTAAAAAGGATGTCCAAGGCGCGATCAAAGATTATTTGCAATTAAGATACCAAATGGCGCCACCAAGTAAGCGACTAGCGATTAAAAATTTTATTAATGAAATCACAGGCATACTATAGAAAGTATCCGTCAAACGTAGCCCCAAGAGTGGATATCATAGTAGCCGGAGTGACTTTTGAGGATGGTTCCGTCACCAAATGGCTCACCGCGGAGGATTTTGATGACTCAGGTATGACCAAACTCCGCTTCGCGGTCTCCCCAGGCGTGGCCACCTCCTTCTGCCACCAGATGACCCTCATGGAGGGAGACACGGTTCTGGGCACGAGATAACTCCCACTTCGCGCTCCATCATGACCCGCCGTCATTCCCGCTGGCTTGCCGCCGTTACCGCCTATGCTGCCATTCTGCCGGTCGGCCCGCGCCTGCGGGCTGCTCCTGCGGAGCATACTCCGCCGTCGGCCATGGTGTCCCTGATCACCCAGCTGGAGGGCAATGACACTTCCGCCCGGCAGCGACTGGAAATCCTCCACCGGCTCTCGACGGGTCTTTCCTCCACCGATGCTGCCGCCCTGTTGGACTTTGCGGTTCTCCCCAAACCGGACGGGCTGCCTGAAGTGTATTGGCATGCCTTGGTCAATGACATTTTTGATCTCCTGCTGCGAATGAAAAATCCTCCCGGGGGGACTGATGGCGAGCTGATCCGCGCTGCCGCTGAAAATCCGGATCCGGTGCTCAGAGATTATGCCTTGCAGAAATTAGGTCATCTGATGCGGCGGTCGTCTCTTCCCGATGCTCTTCGAGCAAAGGCGCTGGAAGCGGTCAAGAATTCGGCCGGGACGGCCGGACGGAATATGCAGGGGACGGCCTTGCTGACTTGGCAACGGTTGGAAACGGGTCCCGCCAGCTCCGAATTCAGAAAAGCAGTCATGGCCTGTCTGCAGTCCTCCGAGGCCACAGGACCGGCCCGTACCGCTGCCTTCCAGGCTGGCAGCGCCGCCGGGATGCGGGAGACTGCCCCCGCCGCCAGGCAGGCGCTCCAAAATCCCCGGTCCGCCACCCCACTCAAACTCAGCGCTCTGGCCGCACTGGGAATCGCGGGAACCACTGAGGATGCCACTCTGCTGAGGAGCTTTCTGCCCGACAACTTCTGCCGCCCCGCCGCCGAGGCCGCCCTTTCCAAACTAGGTCTCTAATTAACTTCCATGAAACTCAAGCTTCCCGCCGCCGTTGCTCTCGCCTTGGCTTTTCTGACTGGCAGCAGGTCCTCTCTCCATGCAGCCAATCCTCCTGTTCCCATTCCATTGGGAAAAGTAATGCAGCCAATTGCCATCCCCGGAAATGCTCCCAAACCCGTCCAGCCATGTTGGAACATTTCCGGAAAGAGACCCGTGCTGGTCTGGCCGGGCGCCCCCCCTGGAGCCATCTGGATCGGTCCGATTCCAGTCTGCGCCAAACCAACCCCCAGAACCCGGCCCCGTTCCTCCGGCGCCAATTCGGGCCAGCTGTCGCAACCCGATCTTGCGGCCGGTCCATCGGGAAACCGCGCCTGTCCAGGCCACGTGGATGGGTATGAGTGCTCGGGGGATTCAGGGGGTGGACCAGGCGTGGGCGGCTCCCTCCGGGAAAGAGCATTTATAGATATCGCGCCCAATCAGCCGGGTTTGGGCATCGGCGAGCTGACTTATTACGTGGAGGAACCCAAACTGAACTTCGGCTCACCGGAGCACTTGGCCTTCAACAGCGTCCTGAACATGGAGGCACACTTCGCTGTGGTTACCGCCGGGTTCAGCCGCTACACGATTTCCCAGCCGGATGGCTCCAGCATCCTCTTCAATCTCTCCGACACCATACCGTCAGGCAAAATCTATGCGAAGGGTCTTCCGGCACTCCCCGGTGATGCCTCCAGCCAGGCCGGGGTAACCTGGACCAGCTCCACTGGAGCTTTTGTGGATAAAGCTTTTGTGATGAGTAATTCAACAGCCCGTGTAAGCCAGTTTGTTCCCGGCTACGGATGGGTCCATTTTCCACACACTGGCGGCTTGGCCACCGGCTTCACCACCATTACGGGCCGGGTATATGATTGGGCGTCCAGCAGCTTATCGGCAGTAATGGGCGTGGAAATCATCCGCAAACTGCCCGGCACCGGTCACGGGGTCAACGGGCTGCGCGATTCCGGGTTCCTCCGTCAGATTAAAACCCCCGCCGGGCTTTTGGATGTGGTGCCCACCACCAGTGGAACCTATGCCAACCGCGGCTTCACCATTAGTCAGTATGCGGCTTCCCAAGTGGGGCCAATATCGGGCGATCTTTACCCCGTGACCGGCAGTGCTGTTTTCAGCATCAAATTTGAGGCTCCGACCTCTCCCGGCCTGGTGACGATCACCCGCGCGCTCGGCACCGAGAAATACACCACCAACCACACCGTCAGTATTTCCGGGACCGACTCCACTTGGACTCAGATGCACACCAATGGCCCCTTCCAGTTCCGAAGAATTCTCAACACTCCCACCTATGGAAGCACCCGCACCTCCACTTGGACCGCCAAGCTGCTGGCCGCTCCAGGAATGACCATTTCCCCAACCGGTCCCAATGACTATACCCTGACTAATCTCAGTGAGTATTTTTTCCCATTCAGCTCCGTACAGACCTTCGGATCGGGTGTTTCCGCCATCACTAATACCCGCTCCCAGACCTATCCAACCGTCGTTGGGCAGAGTGGCACCACCACGGATTCCAAAACCGGGGTCACCACGAGTTCCACCTACGACACTGACCAACGGCTGACGCAAACCAGCGTGAACACACCGGTTCCGTCCGGCGGAGGCTCCACCCCGTCCTCCACCACCCAAACTTACGGTTACACCCTCACAGCCGGGGAGCCGGATCTGCCCTTTGATTTCCGTCCCCGCAGCAGCACCGTCAAATATGGAAGTGACATTATCCAGCAGGAATACTTCGCTTATCCCATAGTCAGCGGAGAGTATGTGGAAATCCATGAAATGTCCGTCACTCCTGGCGCGGCCTTCGGATCCGGAGGCCTGCGCACGGAATCCACTTACTATGGCACGGGAACCAACAAAGGCCGTCCGCGCCAGCATCGCGCCACGGATGGCACCCTGACCACCTACACGTTTGCCGATCAGGCCGGCGGGGAACTCCTGACGACCGTGACGGCAAATCTTACGGCGGCGGGATTGCCCGTCAGCGGCTCCTCCACCCAAACCACCTTCCTGCTTGATGTGCGCGGCCTGCCCACCAAAATCACCAATGCCTGCTATCTGAACACTGGAACGTGGAAGGAATTTGAAGAATTTAACTGCACTTGGGACACCACCGGCAACCCGAAGACCACAGAGCGCAAAGACCTCATCTCCAACCAGGTCCGCGTTCTGGAGGAGCGGGAGTGGGACGGCGTCCGGCTCACTAAGCTCACGGAGGAACAGGGAGTGGTCACCGAATACGAATACTACCCCGAGACCGTTATCCCTTGGAAGGTCCTCCGCAAAAGCGTTGCCGCCAGCGGGAGCTATCCTGCGCAGGATGAAATTCTAACCACCTTCACGGGCACCTACACCATGGACGCCCAGCAGCTTCCGCTGCGCACGCAGACGATTTCCACCACCACCCCCGGTTCCGGCGGCACCGGTATGACCCTCACCGAAAATTCCATTAAAGACCCCATGGGGCGGCCCGTTTCCAGCACGGATACCGATAGCAACACCACTTTATGGGAATTTTCCGATGACCGCACCACCGTCACGACCACTTTTCCAAACGGAGGCAACAAAGTCGAAGTGAGCGCTCCCAATGGGGATTTGCTCCGGGTAACAGGCACTTCCGTCGTACCGGCCTATTACTATCGCGCTCCTATTTCCGGCGGCGGCACGAGGGACACCGCTTACACGGGCGTGGACTCCGCTGCGGGCGGCACCCGCTACGAAACAACGGAGCGGGATATCGCGGGGCGAACCGCCAAGGTGAAAACACCTGCCTACGACGGTACGGTCGCGGAAAGAGCGAACACCTACAATTCCTTCGGGCAACTCACTTTGGTAACCGCGACTGGTCAACCCGCCACCATTTACGAATATGACGGCGCGGGAGAATTGTTCCGCACTACCGTGAGCGGGGATAACAACTCTTCAACCCTGACCTCCACCACCGACCGCATTACGGAAACCACTACCTCCGCCCATATTCTCAGCCTCAATCCCTGGCGCGTCACGACCACGGAAATTTATGCCGGTGCGGGCAGCAGCGCCAAAAGTCTGGCCGGGACCTCCCGCACTCAGCTCGCCGGCTTCACGGGATATCAGACCGCCGCCAACGAACGGCTGGACCCTTCCAACAATATCACCCGCAATTCGACCACAGTGGACCGTGGGGCTAAATTGGCCGTTTCAACCCTCGTCCGGCCGGGGGCCAGCAACAACGCCACTTCCACTGCTTATTACGGCCTGCTGCAGCGGCAGCATGAATCCGGCTCCAGCGGCGATATCGTTTACGGTTACGACACCCTGGCCCGGTGCACCTCCGTCAAACAGCCCCGTCACGCCAATGCGGCAGCGACGGTTTATGAAGCCAATAAATCCCGTGTGGCTTCCAAGGCGGACGCTGCGGGAAATTCCACCTCCTACACTTACGGACTTTCAGGGGCCGGCAAAGGACAGGTCTCCACTGTCAGCGCCCCGGACAGCAGCACCACGTCTTTCACCTACGATCTGATGGACCGCCGCACCCTCGTGACCGGCACCGGCACTTACCCGGTGTGGTATGAATACACCGCCTACGGCGAACTTTGGAAAATGAAAACCTGGCGCAGTGGCACCCCTCCCACTGGAGGGGATCAGACGACATGGGACTATCAACCCTCCACAGGCTTCCTCCTGAGCAAAACCGATGCTGCGGGAAAAACGGTGAGCTACACCTATGACACCGCCGGGCGTTTGTTCACCCGAACCTGGCACCGGGGAGTTTCCTCCACCTATGCTTATAATTCTTTCGGTCAGATTGATGGGGTCACCTATTCCGATGGCGGGGTCACCCCGGGGAGCACGTTCACTTACGACCGCCTTGGACGTCCCTCCACCACAACCCAAGGCGGTCATTCCTGGGCCTATACCTACCATGCCTCCACTCTCCGCCCGGACACCGAAACAATCACCTACAACACCGGCGCTGGAACTTTAACCCGCGTGATCGACCGCAGCTTCGATAGCCTGCTGCGACCCACCGGCTGGCAGCTCAAAAACGGCGGCACCAGCGAGTATGATTTCACGCGCACCTACGAGTCGGCCGCCTCACGTCCTTACAGCTTCACCGGCGGAGGCTCGTTTTTCAGCGGTTCGGGCCCGTCGTTCGGTTATTCCTACATGTCCGCCGACCCTGGGCTCGTTCAGGGCATCACCAGCGGGGCCACCGTCAGCACTTACAACGCCTGGGAACCCAACCGCGATGTGCTGGACTACAAGCAGAATACTTTTGGCGCTTCCATCATTTCCAAATATGATTACACCGTGAACAACATGGGCCGCCATAACGGAATTGTCGAATCCGGCTCCGCCTACAGCGGTTCCCCCTCAGTCGCGTGGGGCTACAATTCACGCGGGGAAGTCACCCTGCACGACCACACCACCGCCGCGTACGATTCGGTGTATGAATTCGACACCATCGGAAACCGCACAAAAGCCGCGGCTGGCACTAGCCTCCCCGGAACCGACAATCATTTTGTCAACAGCCTCAACCAGTACACCTTCATCGGCGGGGTCAATCCCGGCTATGACGACGACGGGAACCTGACCAGCGACGCCGGTGGAAACACCCACGGGTCCGCCCGGACTTACCAGTGGGATGCGGAAAACCAGCTTCGCCAAGTCAGCAGCGGGGCGTTGGCCGCGTACCGCTATGACCCCCATGGACGCCGGATTTCCAAAACGGCGGGAGGAGTCACCACTTGGTTCATCTACGACCGCTGGAATCTCGTCGCGGAATACCAGAGTGGTAATTTGACCCGCACCCACCTCTGGGGACTTGATCTCAGCGGCACGACCCAGGGTGCGGGCGGAGTGGGCGGCCTCCTCTGCACCAGCATCGGTGGCACCAAATATTACCCGCTCTCCGACGGAAACGGGAACATTTGTCAGTATTTAGACAGCTCTGGCGGCCTTGCCGCCCACTACGAATACGGCCCGTTCGGCCACCTGCTCAACACCCCGGGGACCGGCTCCAGTCCTGCGCTATTTAACTTCCGGTTCTCCTCCAAATTCAATGACTCGGAGACAGACTTCTACTACTATGGGTATCGGTATTATTCTTCCTGGTTGGGAAGGTGGCTGGGGCGGGACCCGATTGGGATACGCGGGGGACTCAATCTTTATGGGATGGTTGGTAATTCTCCAATAAGCAGAATGGATTATTTGGGATTGGACTGGATTCAATATACCGGCACCGAAATTACAATGTATGCTGGAAATCTACACGATAAAAGTAAAGTAATCACGAAATGTAATGCAACCTCCGGACTAACTCCCGGATCACAGAACCCCAACAGTTCCCAAAAGCCCGATGAGGGCCCGATTCCGCAAGGGGATTATTCGATAGATTTGAAAGGCGATCCCAATCGAATTGCTCCAATGCCGGGTCCGACACCAGGAGGCGGCATTTCCCAGCTGCCAAAAAAAGCAGATGGAACAAGCGCCTATCCCGATTGGGGGGATCAACGGGCCAAACTTGACCCGAAAAAAGGTACCGACACCAAAAATAGAACCGCTTTCTATATTCACGACTCGGCGAAAGGATATACGCATGGCTGTATTGAAGTGCCGTGCAAAGACCTCTTTGAAAAGTTAAAAGAATATCGAAAAGGAGGAGCAAAGAACATCGATGTCAATGTTGATTACTCTAATAGCACATCGACCAATGGCAATACTCGCAATCCCGGACTTCCTCCATTGCCTGTGCCTCCGCCGCCCGCTCCAGATACTACAGGCGCTTTCGACGGACTGAACCTTGGAAATTAAATGCAACCATTCATGCCTTTATGCAAAGTACTCACATCTTCAATGCTCTTTTCATTCTTGCTAATTCAGCACTAACTGCCAAAAACGTGGGATCCGCACCTGTATTCGCGGAAGAATTTGTTGCCACTAAGCATTTAGTGCTTGGTTTACCGGTAAAAATTCATATACCCAACGTTTATAAGGTTCCCATATATGTTCGGGTTTCGGTAGAGCAGCTGGAGTCAGGAAAATGGGTGCCGTTCGCACCATGCCTTTTGGCTGAACAGCTAAAGCCAAAGGATCTAGTTCATAAAATCAAACCTGGTGGTGAAGATTTGTTCTGGAAAATTAAGGAATCGCATGAAGCGTTCCACCCAAAACTGGGTCAAATTTATAGATTTACCATACAAGTTTCAAACACCGATGTTATACATACTGATTCGTTCGATTTTATTAAAAAATAGCGCAGCCGGCTCATGGTAGGCGCAACTCCACCGGATACAATGCACCCAATTTCATTAATTGACCGGGTGCGCCGTCAGTCTGATGTAATTTCCAGGAATACTCATATAAACCAGGACTGGTCAAAACGGGGAAATGCGGGGATAGATTGCGGATGGAACCTGTCATCTCCCGCCAGCCCGACGGAACGGTCACGATCAGCATCACCCTGGCCGCCGGCACCGGCGGCGGCAGCCTGCTGAAGCTGGAGGAACAAATCCAGCAGGCCGTCAACGCCGTGGGCCGCACCGCCATGCGCGAGGTCCTGCCGCGTTTCGATGACGCCGTCCCGCGCTTTGTCAGGGAAGGCCGCACCTGGACCACCAAAGGCAAAGTCAGCAAAATCTATGAAACCGCCTGGGGCGAAGTCATGGTGGAGCGCCACGTCTATCAAACCAGCGCGGGCGGAGCCACCCTCTGCCCCTTTGAAACCAAAGCGCGCATCCTCGGCGGTACCGCCACCCCGCTGCTGGCCCGCAGCCTTGCCCACAAATACGGCAACCACAACGCCCGCGCCGTGGTGCGCGACCTTGAGGAAAACCATGGGCGTAAACTCGCCCCCTCCTACGTCGCCGACATCGCCCGCGCCGTGGCCGATGCCGCCAGCGAACCCATCGTGGAACAGCGCGCCCACGCCCCGCAAAGCCCACGCAAAAACGTCCATACCCTTGTCCTCGGATTGGACGGAACGCAAATTACCCGGTAATTTGCCGTAGGGCCGCCATTCCCACCAGGGCCAACCGAGGGGTTCCAGTCTCCCGCTGGCCCGCTGGCCAATACCCAGCCCGCCGTCATCCTTGAGTTCCGCTACGATGGTCACTCCCGCCGCATCAGCA
>CALQKQ020000110.1 GCA_943331195.2 Akkermansia muciniphila
GGCACCAGCCCAACATAAGGAATGCCAAACGCCAAAAGCGCGCCGCCCCCACGCCCCCACGCCCCAGCCTTGCCGGCACCTCCCGCGCCAACCACCGTGCCCCATGATCCACGCTGAGACCATCGCCCTGACGAGCCTCGAAGCCACCCGCGCCCTCGGACCGCGCTTGGGCCAAGCCGCCGAACCCAGCGCCGTCATCGCCCTCTGCGGCGGACTCGGCGTCGGCAAAACCCACCTCACCAAGGGAATCGCCAGCGGCCTCGGCGTCGATCCCACTGCCGTCAGCAGCCCGACCTTTTCCCTCGTCCAAGAATACCCCGGCGGCCGCCTCCCCCTCTTCCACTTCGATTTTTACCGGCTGGCGGCTGCCGACGAAGTGCTCGCCATCGGCTGGGACGAATACCTCGAAGCCGGCGGCGTCTGCGTGGTCGAATGGGCCGACCGCTTCCCCTCGCTCCTGCCCCAAGGCACCCAGTGGTGGCAGCTCGCACTCAGCCCCGACGGAACCCGCCACGCCTCCCTCCAGGCCGGCCCCGCCGCCGCCCCTCCCTGAGCCATCCCCCTCAAAGCGACTCCAAAAACGCCAGCAGGGCACCCCGCTCCGCCTTGCTCAGCTTTTCAAACGCCTCGCGCGAGGCTTTCGCTTCCCCGTCGTGCCACAGAATCGCTTCCTGGAGGCTGCGAGCCCGGCCATCATGCAAGTAAAAAGCATTGCCATTCACCTCCGCGTTCAGGCCGATCCCCCACAGCGGAGGCGTCCGCCATTCGCTGCCACTGGCCAGAAAATCAGGCCGATGATCCGAGAGCGGCTCGCCCAAATCGTGCAGCAAGAGGTCGGTGTATGGCCGGATGGTTTGGTCCCGCAATTCCTTGATCGGGTGCTCCGAGCCCGTGGCCACCTCGGGCAAGTGACAAGCGCTGCAGTTGACCTGGGCGAAAAGTTTTTCCCCTAGGCGCGCCTGCGGGTCATCGAGGAGGCGGCGCGCCGGCACCGCGAGGGTTTGCACATAGGTGACCACCCGGTCGAGCAGGTGGTCGCTCAGCTCCGGACTGCCGCCGTTCGGGAGTTGGCCTAAGGTTGGCTCCTGGGCAGCCGTGAGGGATTCAGTGGGGTGGAGACTGCTGGTGATCCCGATGTCCCCCAAGAAAGCATCGGCGGTCTGCTGGCGCAGCGTGGGCTGGTTGGCCTTCCACCCGAAGCGGCCCATCATGGTTTTTTGAAATTCCCCACTCCACACCTCGTTGGGCCGCCCAGAAATGCCGTCGCCATTGCGGTCGTCAGGATCGGCCAAACCCCGCAGCGTCGCTTCCGAAATCGCCTCCAGCAAGCCGCTGCCATACACCGGCTGCGCCAGCCGCGGCCCGATCAGAAGATCCGCAGCGGGCGGGCCGTAGTGCCAGGTGAAAGGGCCAAATTCCGGGTGCCGCAACTCCACCGTTTCACCGTCAGGCAGGCGGCGCTGGGAAGGCACCCAGCGCACCGCGACCTCGGCCTCGGGAAGCGAACCGGGCAGCGCCCGCACCGCCAACTGCCCGCCATATCTGGGATCGGGCCGAGGCCCGCCTTGAGCATCTTGCCCGGGCACGCTGAGCCGAAGGAGCAGTCCGGTCATGGGTTCATCCCCGGAGGGAGGTGCCCCGCGCCCGTCCTTGGTGTGGCAAGACGAACATGAACGCGCGTGAAACAGCGGACCCAGGCCATCCCGCGCCTGCGCGCTGGCCGGAGCGATGATCCAATTCTCATTAAAAAATGAATTTCCCACCACAAACTGCCGCCGCGTCTCCCGGGAAATATTGCCCAAGGCCAACGAATAGGCATCTTTGCCATCGTTGAACACCGTGGCGCTGCCCGCAGAGAGCGCTTCCGGAGGGTGATCCGCCGCCACCGCGCCAGCCACCGCCCCCAGCATCATGAAAAAACGCGCCTTCATCCCGCGATGTCCCCGGCGGCCTCCTCGGGAATTTGAATGTTCAGCGCCCGGGCGAGGCGGCGCAGCAGGGCCGACTGGTCCTCGGCCGTGGCAATCGTTTTCATGACCGCCCGCCGCCCCGGCGCGTCGTCCGCCCCCAAAATCGCCTGATCAAAAGGCGCCGGAATCGCCCGGGCCGCCGCCACCAAGCCGTCCACCTTGGCATCAAGCAGCGGGACCAAATCAGGCTTCACCGCTTCCGCCAACTGCCGCAAACCCGGCCCCCGCAGCGTACTGCCATCAATCCTCACATACTGGCCGCGGTAAATGTTTTGCAGCCCAAGCGCGTCGTAAATCGTGTCCTGGTGCGTGGTGTCGCTAAAGCAGGAGTGCTCATCCTCTTGCTCCTTCGTATCCCAGGCCACCTGCAGCCGCTCCCCGGCCAATTCATTGCCGGTCAGGAAAATCAACCCCGTGAGGATGCGCTCCACCGATTGATCATAGCCCTCCTCAAAAATGGCCCGAAAGTTCCCCAATTGGTCCGGGGACCACTGCGGCACCAACTCCTCAAAACAATGCACCAGCAAGTCCGCGCAGGCCTGCAGATACTGGCCGCGGCGAACCGCAAACGGCGCCACCGTATAGTCCGTAAAAGGCCGCGCCCCCGGACCCGTGACGCTTTTGTCCTGCCCCCACAGCAAAAATTCAATGGCGTGCCAGCCGCACGAAATATTCTTCTCCCCCTCCCGCAGATTGAGCCGCTCCACCAACTTCGCATCAATCACCGGATAAGCTTTTTCTTGGCTGATGATCCCGCCATCTCCCCCCTCCCCAGCATCAATGTAAAGCTCATCCAACGGCCAGGAATTCAATAGGGGCTCCGGCCCGTCGGCGTCATCAATCGGGCCCGCATAGTAGCGAAACACCTCGCTCTGAAGATAGGGCTGGCGCGCTTTGACCCATCGGCTCCGCGCCGCCGCCAGCGTTTCCTCCGAAGGTGCCGCCAGAAACGCCCCAATCGCCGCCCGCAGCGCGCTCGCCGCGCTCAAGCAGTCCTCATAAACCGCAAACGCCGTCTTGGCATATTGCCCCACCACCGCTTGCGCCACCTCCTTGGGCGGGCCCGCCGCCGCCGAAGCCGAAGCCATCCCCAAAAAACACGTCATCAAACCAAGCAGCGATCGTTTCATGCAGGCAATAAAAAAGGGTTATCCGCGAGTCACTTTAAGCTACGCCCCAGCTCGGTCAAGCGTTCTGAGAATCAGTCTCAAATAAAAAAAAGGGTTCCCTTCCCCGCCCGCCACCCAACCAGCCCCCCCCATGCACATCATCAACACCCAGCGGCCGCGCCCAGGCGCGAGCGGGCTTTTTTACAGTTGCCAGCGGAGAGCCCGTTCCCCATGGTAGAATCATGGCTGAAATCCTTGAAACGTCCGAAATCCTCCCCCCTTTGGGCATCTTGGCCCACGTCACTCCCGGCACCCGCGCCGCCCTGACCGATGGCGGAGAATTCGTGTCCTACGCCAAAGGCGAAGCCGTCCTCGAACAGGGCCAGCCCACCAGTCACCTCTTTGTGGTCGTCTCCGGAGAATTGGCCGTGACCCTGCACTCCCCAGAACAACTCGTCCCGCTCGGCTACATCCACGAGGGTGAAATCGTCGGCGAAATGGGCTTTCTCGAAGGCGAATCCGCCAGCGCCTTCGTCGCCGCCGCCGTGCCCTCCAAAATCTGGCGCATCTCCAAAGAAGGCTTCGAAGCCTTCCTCACCAAAAGCCCCTCGGCCGGAACCGAAATTTTGAAGGAAATCGTGATCCTGCTCAGCCGCCGCGCCCGCAAGGACCACGAGCGCCTCACCCACGAAGAATAGCGCCGATCTCCCGCTCAGCGCAGCGCCCAGGCCGCTTGCCGCCCATACCAAAAGCGTTCCTGGCGCCCTCCCACCCAGCCCGCCGCCGCCGTCATGGCTTGCAGCTCCCCCCAAGAATACGCCGCGAGGGCAGAGCGGCGCATGTCCTCCACCGTCATCGGCTCCCTATAGAATAGCGAAGCCCCATAAATGCCCGCCGTGGCCCACCACGAGCGCTCCAAGTCTGCCACCAAGACGCCCCGCCGCGCCACCCGCCACATCTTTGCCAGCAGCGCGGTGGCGTCCGCCTCGGTGAAGTGATGCAGAGCCAAGGAACACACCACCCAATCCGGCCGCTCCGCCGGCTCCCAACTCCGCACATCCGCCTGCACAAACGAAATCTCCGGCCGATCCTGACAAAAATCCCGGCCGATTTCCCAGGTCGCCGGATGCCCCTCCACCGCCTCCACCTGCACCGCCGTCCCGCTGCGCCGCCCCCACTCCACCAGCAGGCGCGGCAAATCCCCCGAGCCAGCGCACAGGTCCGCGATCCGCAACGCCCCCCCACCGCGACACGCCCCTCCTAGCACCCGCTCCAGGATGCGCCAAGCCCCAAACCACCGATTCAAGCCCCGCAAATTCGCCAAGTCCTGCACCAAGGCCGCCGAAACCGGCTGGGGGCGATCCATCAGTTCAGGATCCTCAGGGTCAAAGCGGCGCGCCATGCCCTACTCATGCCTCAGCCCCGCCTCCCCACAATCCGGAAAAACATCCCGCCGCGCCCCCCCAGCGCCAACCGCCACCACCACCTCCGCCTTGCGCAGCAACACCAGGCTGCCGCCCGCCCCCTCGCGCCCCACATACCCCGGGCGACAGGAGCGCACGATGCGCGTCCCGACAACATCGGCCTCGCGGACCGTTTCCACAATCTGAATCCGCTTGCGGACCGCCACGTCCACCGCCATCCCCGGCTCGAACCAATAAGGGGCAATCCCGTACTCCTCCAAAAGCTGGAGAAAAGCGTCCCGCAGGAGCTCCATTTGCTCCGCAGCGCGGGGCGCGGCGCTGGCAAAGTGGACAATCAAATCATCAATTAAGTCCAACTTCGAAAACAAGCGGCGCGCCATCCCATAGACGCTTTCCCCAGGCCCCTCGCCGCTCTCCGCCAGCTCCTCCCCCAAGCGCGGCGCCGCCTCCCCTTGGGCCCGCCGGGCCAGCGCCTCTGCCAACTCCCCGCGCAGGGCCTCCGCCTTGGCTTGGTCCGCGGCCAAGGCGTCCGCCAGCCGCGCGGCCACCGCCGCTTGGTCCTGCCATCGGTTGACCTGCCCCGCCAACTGCGCGTGCTCCGCCTCCACCTGCGCGCGCTGCCGCTGCCGCTCCGCCAACACCTGGTCCGCCCGCGCCACGTCGTAGCTGAAGGAAGCCAAGCGCGCCTGGCACTGCGCCAACCCCGCCGCCGCCGCCGCGCCCCGCTCCTCCAGCCCCGCCACCTCTTCCGCTAGCGCGTCCCGCCTCCGCCGCGCCTCCGCCACCTCCCCACTCAACGCCGCCCACTCGCTCCCCGCCTCACTCCCCACAAAAACCGCCTCCACCGACCCAAAAGACATCCGATCCCCCTCGCGCAAAACCCGCCGAGTAATGCCCTCGCCGTTCACCGCCGTCCCCTGGCCCGACCCAAGATCCTCCACCACCACCACCCCCTCTTGCCACTGCAACAACGCATGGAAGGAGGCAACGCTCACCTCGTCAAGGCAGATCGCATTCCCAGGATCCTGTCCCAGTCGAACCTCCGCCGCATCGAGAAAAAACACCAGGGGAAGCCCAGAGCTCGGGTAAATAATGAGTTTTGCCATGAGAATGCCGACGCCGCGCGCCAAAAAAAAGAAGAGCCTCCGCAGCGTGCGCGCAAGAGCACCTGAATGAAGCGCGCCCACCTGCCCAGGCCCCCGTTCACTTAAAACGATCCGCCCACGCCACTCTTTTCCGCAACCGCAGCCCTCCGCCCATGGGAATTTTGGTTGCAGAGCAGGTCGGAGCGCAGTAGATCTCCCGCCCGCCAGTCCCCGCCGCCTCCTCCGACTGAGAGGCCGTCGTTTCCCTTTCCGCCCTTTCCAACTCTAACCGGCTTCCGCACGATGCTCAGCAAAGGAAAAACCGCCAAGTCCGACGCCTCGTCTGCCACCCCACTGGCTTCGGCCGCTCAACAAGCGCCTCCCCAGGCCACCCCCTCTGTCGCTAAACCCGCCGTCAAGGCCACCGCCTCCCAAGGCAAGGAAATCCTGAAAAAGAAAACCGCCCCCTCCGAGATCACCGCCCCCGAAGTCGCTCCGGCCAAGCCTGCCGCCAAAGCAGCCCCCAAAAAGGCCGCCAAAGCCCCCGCCAAGCCCTCTCCCAAAAACACCCTGCCCCCTCCGGAAAAACCCGCCCCTCCGGCCCCCGTCAAGCCCATCACCATTTCCGACGAACCCCAGGAAGGCGAAATCAAACACTCCGTCTTCGTCAAAATCGCCAAACAAAAACTGCTCGATCTCAAGGACTCCCTCATGGATTCCATGACCGGCACCGCCAGCGAAACCCTCCGCAACAAAGCAGAAGGCAGCGAAGCCAGCGCCTTCGGCATGCACCAAGCCGACGCCGGAACCGATGCCTACGACCGCGATTTCGCCCTCAGCCTCCTCTCGCAAGAGCAAGACGCCCTCTACGAAATCGAGGAAGCCCTCAAGCGCGTCATCGCCGGAACTTACGGCATCTGCGAGATGTCCAATAAGCGCATCCCCCAGGCCCGCCTCGAAGCCCTCCCCTTCGCCCGCTTCACCATCGAGTGCCAGCAGCAGTACGAAAAAGAAGTCGGCCCTAACAGCGGCCGCCGCCAAGTTCGCTCCCTCTTCGGCCTCATGGGCTCCGAAGACGAAGACGAAGACGGCGAAGAAGAAAGCTCCGATTCCGATAAAGACAGTTGAAACTGATCTAGACTCATTTAAACTCCGCCCTTTCCCGTCACCGAACCTTCCTGAAAAGTCATGCCACGCGATATCATCATCCTCGAATGCACCGAGGCCCGCGCCGAAGGCGCTCCGCCCTCCCGCTACGTCACCACCCGCAATAAAAAAAGCGTCCGCACCCCCGGCCGCCTTGAGAAGGTCAAATTCAACCCCTTCCTGAAGCGCCGCACCAAGCACCGGGAAATCCGCTAATCCGCCTCCCGCACCCCTTTTTCCAGAAAAGTCATGCAACCTAAGACCACGCAGCGCCTCATCAATTTCCGCAAGCATAACAAGCGCATGCCGCGCCGCCGTTATGACATCAAAGTGGACATGGTGGACTACAAACAACCCGAGTACCTCGCCAAGTTCACCACCGAAACCGGCAAGATCCTCCCCCGCCGCCTCACCGGCATCACCGCCTGGCTCCACCGCAAAATCACCCGCGAAATCAAGCGCTCCCGCAGCGTCAATCTCATGCGCTAATTCCCCGCGCATCCCTCCCAGCCAATTTCCCGATCAGGGGCGTATTTTCATGCGCCCCTGATTTGTTTTGAGCCGGAGCCAAGGCGCCCTCACCGCCGACTTACCCTCCGCGCCCCCGCCCCCTCCCGCGCCAGCCCCCTCTCTCGGGACTCCCCTCCCCCGCCCATGCCCCCTCTCGAAGATACCCAAAGCCAGCCAGACGCCCGCGATGTGCGCATCCCCCGCGTCGGCATCCGCGGCCTCCGCTACCCCGTCACCCTCCAGCACCCCGACGGCAGCACCTTCCCCGCCACCGCCACCGCCGCCCTCACGGCCGACCTCCCCGCCACCGAGCGCGGCACCCACATGAGCCGCTTCGTCGCCCTCCTGCACGAACGCCGCGACGGCCTCACCCCCGCAGGCCTCCTCGCCATGACCGACGCCCTGCGCGACCGACTCGGCGCCCAAGAAGCCCAAATCGTCCTCCACCTGCCCTGGTTTCTCGAAAAACGCGCCCCCGTCACCGGCCACCCCGGCTTCCTCGACTACCAAGTCACCTGGGACGCCACCGTCACCCCTTCCCTCCAGCGCCTCCTCACCACCGTCGTCGTCCCCATCGCCACCGTCTGCCCCTGCTCCAAAGCGATCAGCGACCGCGGCGCCCACAACCAACGCGGCGCCCTCACCCTCACCGTCATCGGCACCCCACAACTCTGGCCCGACGACCTCATCCGCCTCGCCGAACGCTCCGCCAGCTGCGAACTCTACAGCGTACTCAAGCGCCCCGACGAAAAAGCCGTCACCGAACAGGCCTACGATAACCCCGTCTTCGTCGAAGATGTCGTGCGCAATGCCGCCGTCCTCTCCCGCAGCCATCCCGCCATCCTCGCCTTCCGCATCGAAGCCGAAAACTTCGAAAGCATCCACCACCACAACGCCTACGCCATGGTGGAAGAAGGCTGGTAAGTCCTCCCCCCTCTCCCCAGCCGCGCAGAAAACCGCGTGACAAGCTCCCCGCCCGCGCTTACGAGCTAATGATGAGAACGAATCTCAATCGCATCTTCCCGCGCCTCCTCCTGCTCACTGCGGCCCTGCTCCTGGCTCCCTCCTGCGGAAAAAAGCCCGACCCCAGCGCCGCCGCCCCCGACTCCTCCACCGCCCCGCGCCAGGAAGAGCCCGTCCTCAACCTCTACACCCACCGGCACTATGAGAGCGACGACCAACTCTTCGACGCCTTCACCAAGCAAACCGGCATCGCCATCCAAGTCACCAGCGCCAGCGCCGACCAATTGATCTCCCGCATCAAAGGCGAAGGAGAAGATTGCCCCGCCGACCTCTTGGTCACCGTCGACGCCGGTCGCCTCTGCCGCGCCCGCGATTTAGGACTGCTCCGGCCCGTCGACTCCCCCGCCCTGCTCGCCGCCATCCCCCCAGCCCTGCGCGACCCCGCCGGCTACTGGTTCGGCTTCACCGTGCGCGCCCGCGTCATTGCCTATGCCACAGCCCGGGTCCAGCCCGGCCAAATCAAAACCTATGCCGACCTCGCCGCCCCCCAGTGGAAAGGCCGCGTCTTAGTCCGCAGCGGCGACAGCCTCTACAACCAAAGCCTCGTCGCCGCCATGGTCGCCAACGAAGGCCCCGAAAAAACCACCGCCTGGGTCCAGGGACTCACCCAAAACCTCGCCCGCAAACCCCTCGGCGGCGACCGCGACCAAATCATGGCCCTCGCCCAAGGCCTCGGCGACGTCGCCCTCGTCAACAGCTACTACCTCGGCCAAATGGCCCAGTCGAAAGACCCCGCCGAACGCGCCGCCTTCGCCCAGGTCGCCCTCGTTTTCCCCGATCAAGACGGCCGCGGCACCCACATCAATATCAGCGGCGCCGGCGTCGCCACCCACGCCAAACACCCCGACAACGCCCGCAAATTCCTCGAATTCCTCGCCAGCCCAGCGGCCCAACAAGTCTTCCCCGCCACCAGCTTCGAATATCCCATCAACCCCACATTCGACACCTCCCCGCTCCACCGCGCCTGGGGACCCTACCGCCCCGACTCCCTCAACCTCTCCAAACTCGGGGAAAACTACCCGGCCGCCATGGCCATCATTGAAGCCTCAGGCTGGTGACCAGACCAAGCGACAGACCGGCCGCTCCCCGCGCGCCGAAGCGCCTCCCCGCCCCGCGCGCCGCCTGGCTCGTGCTCGGCGCCCTAGCGCTCCTCCTCGCCGTGCCCCTGGCAGGCTGGCTGCCCGCCCTCCTCGCCCCCAGCCCCTATTGGCAAACCCTCCTGCCCCGCCTCCTCTCCACCTACCTCCGCGAC
>CALQKQ020000111.1 GCA_943331195.2 Akkermansia muciniphila
CCCCAGCGCCCGCTCCAGCCGCGCCACCACCACCTCCAGCGGCACATCAAAGCCCTCCGGCCGGTGCGGCACCCGCAGCAGCAAATGGAAGTGATTGTCCATGATGCAAAACGTCAGGACCTCCACCCCCAAAACATCCTCATAAGCCCGCACCAGCTTGAGCAGCATCTCCTTGCCCTCGTCGTCGAGGAGATACTTCCGATCGTAAATCCGATTCACCACGTGAAAACACCCCGCCTGGGATCCATCGAAAAGAAAAGCTCGCGCAGGCATCGGAGGGAGGGGTCAGAGACTTCCCGAAAATAACCTGACTAAACCAAAAATCCAGAGGTTTCTCTTGCAAATTACCTGGTAAAATGCACAATGGCAGGAGGCCTAGCTTGCGGGTGTTCCCGGCTCGTCGGGCCAGGGTGCGTTGAGGGGAATTGCTTGGACCAGGTTCCAGGTTGGTTCGGCATTGAGCTCGGCCAATTTAGATTCGTCGAGGATGGCTGCGGCCAGCTTGCCGGCCAGTTGGGCTTGGAGGTCCGTCAACTTCGGGAAGGAAGCCGCCAACATGGCGTCAAAGTTCCATGGCGAGCGAGAATAACCGACATGGAGCAGCGTCTTGAGTCGTCCCGAGGCGGAGCGCCCATCCCTCCCGGCTATGGTGGCCAGCAGCCAGCGCGAAAAGGTCACTTCACCTACTCCCATGTCATTGCGCTCAGAGAGCTGCTCCCACGCCCGTTTCGCGAAGGGTGCGGCTTGGTCAAATTTGCCGCAGGCGATGAGGAACTGGGCGTAGTTGCTGAGGTTAGAGGCGTGGTTGGGATCGGCGGCGAGGGCCTTGCGGTAATATTCCTGAGCCCGCGCTTCGTCCTGGCGCTGGGTTTGGAGGAAGACCGCGTAGCTTCCGAGGGTATTGGCGTGGTGGGGATCGGCGGCGATGGCCTTGAGGTAGTATTCCTCGGCGCGCGCATCGTCAGAGCGTTGGTTTTTGAGGAGGATCGCGTAGTTGGCGAGGGTGGTGGCGTGGTCGGGATCGGCGGTGAGAGCCTTGAGGTAAAACTCCTCGGCTCGGGCGTCGTCCTGGTGCTGGGTCCGGAGGAAATTCGCGTAGTTGCCGAGGTTGGTGGCGTCGTTGGGATCGGCGGCGATGGCCTTGAGGTAGTACTCCTCGGCTTGGGCATCGTCGATGCACTGGTCGCAGAGAAAGGTTGCGTAGTTGCCGAGGTTGGTGGCGTGGTTGGGATCGGCGGCGAGGGCCTTGAGGTAGTAGGCTTCGGCCCGGGCAAAGTCCTGGCGGTGGTCGCAGAGGAAGTTTGCATAGTTGCCGAGGGTGTCGGCATCGTTGGGATCGGCGGCGATGGCCTTGAGGTAGTATTCCTCGGCGCGGGCATCGTCTTGGCGCTGGTTTTTGAGGAAGATCGCGTAATTGCCGAGCATGGGAGGCGCGTTTTGGGTCTCCCTCAGGGCTTCTTCAAACAGGCGCTCTTTTTCATCTAAGTCTGTGGTGGTGTTGATGCGGACCTGCCAGTGCGACCACGGCAAGGAGCCATTTGGCTGCAGGTTAGTTGTCTCGTATGCGGCGTCGACAGCGCTGAGGGCATTGAGCAAGGCAGACGCAGGCAATGGACTGGCTGCCGGAGTGGCTTTAGGCAGGGATCTGCGCTGACCTAAGTCGCCGGAAGTAGTCTCTGGCGAAAATTTTCCCGCAGTACTAGCTTTTAAAATAGCCGTTGGGATTTTATTTTTTTCGGTGGGAGGACTAGGGCGGAGCGGGGCGCGTTCACTGGTTTTTTCGGGGCTGGAGAGTTGCCCGAAGGGGGCTTCGAGCAGGGCCATCAATTCGTCAAAGTCGTCGATTTCGATCAAAGTGCCTGCCTGCTTTGAGACGAGGGCCTCGATGCGCGCGGTGGGTGGATCGTCGCGGTGCCAGCACCACAGGATGCCGCCGGGAATCGAGGTTGGCGGGAGACTTTCAAGAAGCCCCATGAGGGAGCCGTCGTTGCCGCCGTATCCGATGACGATGGGTGTATAGAGGCGGAAAATCTCAGTTAGGGCCTTGGCATAGCCTTCGGAGGCATGGGCGACTTCGATGGGGTTGCTTTGGGGGGCGAGGAGGAATTGGTGATGAAACTTGATGATGAGGGGGCGCCGGAGGGTGGGTCGGGCGAAGTCGGTGATGTCGCTGTGACCGAAGACGGTTGCGGTTTTTTTGCCGAGCGCGCCGAGGGTTTCTGCGGGGAAGTTGTCGAAGTTGGGGGTGATAACGACGTTGTGGCGGGAGGGCTTAGTGGAGTCGTCGGAGGCGAGGATTTCGGCCAGGGCGTAGTAGCCGTAACTGGGTTTGGCGGCTTCGATGAGGCGCTCGATTTCAGCATGCCCTTGGGCGCGGTCGTGTCCCCATTTGGCGTTGTAAATCTGGGGGTAAGCGGCGGCGACGTGGGTGATGCTGGTTTCCCGAGGGAGTCCAGGGATGCCGTGGTTGGCGTCGCTCAGCCACTGCGCGAAATCTTGGTTGTTGGGGTCGGCTCCGACAGCCTCGATGTGGAGGCGTTTCAGCCAGTCCTTGCCGAGTTCGCCGGCGGTTGGGATGCCAGAGGGCTTGGAAGCGCCGGCTCCGAGCACGAAGCAGAAGCGGCGATCTGGCATATTTTCATGAATATGGCGGACTTCGTTGACGAAGCCGAGGAGATGGATGCGACGGATGGGAGGATTGCTCATGGAAGGGTTGAGGGTGGAAGGAAGTGGGGTGCCCAGGGCAGGGAGGTGCGGTCTTTGGGCGGGGCGCCGGGTGGCAGGGCGGCTCGGTTGGTATGTTGTGGGCGGGCCGTTGGGGCGGGCCGTCTGGCTGCGCTTGGCGCGGCTGTGGCGCGGCGATGTGCGGTGATGCAGGACTTGGCCTTGCGGCCGAGGGGGGCGGAGGGCTGCGCTGAGGAGGCGGGGGACTGAGCGCGGGCGGGCATAGGGTGGATAGTCAGATGGGAGAGTTTATCTTAGGCAGGAATCCCTGACCGCAAAGCATTTCATAAATAAATGCGAGCCCCACATGGGCTCGCTAAAACAAAAAATAAACTTACCTAACTAAATTTACCAAAGGGTAAGGGGGGTGGGATCTGGGCGGAGGGTGTTTTGGGCAGGAAGCAGGGTGCCTGTTGAAGGCCACTGGGTGAGAGGGGGGGATCTTAAGATCAAAACTGTTTTGGGGATTTTTCCACGATTGAATCCCGCTTCAGGGAACTTGACTGCGGCTGCCGAGTCCTTGTAGAGTTCCCTTCTGATTTTCGCCCCTTTGGTTCTGCGAGCCTATTGTGGTGTTGGAAAAGCCTTAAAACCATCGACTGGCCCTTTGAACTCATGCCTGACTCCTTCACTGAAACCACGAGCCAGGGCTGGTTCAGCCGCATGGGGGACTCCATCAAGGGGATTGTGTTGGGGCTGCTGCTGATTCCCCTGAGTTTTGTAGTGCTGTGGTGGAACGAGGGCCGGGCGCTCACGACTGCTAACAGTTTGCAAGAAGGGGCTGCGGCGGTGGTGGAGGTGGCTGCGGACCAAGTGGATCCCGCGAACAACAAGCGTCTCATCCACGTGCATGGCGAAGCGCGCGCGGCGAATCCGGTGGCCGACCCCTATTACGGTCTCAGTGCGCCAGGGTTGCGGCTGCAGCGCGCGGAGGAGATCTATCAGTGGGTGGAAACCTCCCAGTCGGAGAAGAAGCAAAAACTTGGCGGCACGGAGGAAACCGTCACGACGTATTCTTACGAGAAGAAATGGGTGGACCAGCCGGTGAGTTCGGCGGGTTTCAAAAAGCCGGAGGGCCACGCCAATGAGGGCGGCTTGATCGCGGGCAGCGGGGCCTTCAATGCGGAGCGGGTCACCTTGGGGGCCTTCCGGATTCCGGACAGCTTGGTGAGTCGGATGGAGGGGGAGAGCGGCTATGCGGTTTCCGAGCAGGATCTGGCGACCTTGCCTGCGGACCTGAAGGCTAAGGGGCAGGAGCAGGTGGAGGCGGGCGCGTTTTATTTTGGTGCGACGCCGGGGACGCCGCAAATCGGCGACGTGCGCACCTCGTTCAAGATCGTGAAGCCGGGCCCTTTCAGCCTGGTGGCCGCGCAGATGGGGGAAACCTTTGAACCCTACCCCACCAAGGCCGGTGACTTCATCAGCTTCATTGAGGCGGGGACGGTGAGCGCGCAAAGCATGTTTCAGAAGGCGGTGCAGGCGAATCGGCTGATGACGTGGTTGCTGCGCTTGGGCGGCTTTTTGCTGATGGCCTTTGGGTTCATGGCGATGCTGCGGCCCTTGGGTGTTTTGGGCAGCGTGGTTCCTTTTTTGGGCCATCTGGTGGGCATGGGCACGGGGTTGATCTCGTTTGCGCTAGCGGGGGCGATTTCGCTGGTGGTCATTGCGGTGGCTTGGTTTGCGGTGCGCCCGGGGTTGAGCGTTGGGCTGGTGGGGCTGGCGCTTGGCGGTTTTTTCTTGGTGCGCAAACTGGCGGCCCGCAGCAAGCCTGGGCTGCCCGCCTGAGGCGGAAGTGGGGAGGGAAACGGCAGGTTGGGCGAGCGCGGCGCGTGGCTCCGGGGGCAGGCTTTGAGCTTCGTCAAGGAGCCGCCAGCTGCCTGGGGGCGTTGCCGGGTTGCATTGCCTGGGGAAGGGAGCAGTCTGGAGGATGATCCCGGCTTCACCTGTGACTCGCTTTGCGCTGCTTTCGGTGGGGGCTGCGGTGGCGACGTTTGTGCTGAAGTTGGTGGCCTGGCACCTCACGGGCTCGGTGACCTTGCTTTCGGATGCGTTGGAGTCGGTGGCCAATTTGGCGGCGGCCTTGGTGGCGGTGGCGTCGGTGACGGTGTCGGCGCGGCCTGCGGATGAGGAGCATCCCTATGGGCACACCAAGGTGGAGTATTTTGCGGGGGGGGTGGAGGGGGCGTTGATTTTGGTGGCGGGGGCGGGGATTGGGTGGAATGCGGTGGAGCGGTTTTTCCATCCGGCGGCCCTGACGGGATTTACGGCGGGGCTGTTGGTTTCGGTGGGGGCCTCGGCGATTAACTTGTGGGTGGCGCGGCTGCTGTTGCGGGCGGCGCGGCGCTATCACAGCGTGGCCTTGAAGGCGGATGGGCAGCATTTGATGTCGGACGTTTGGACTTCGGTGGCGGCGGTGGGGGGGCTGTTATTAGTGAAGGCGACGGGCTGGGGCTGGCTGGATCCGGCGCTGGGCTTGGTGTTGGCGTTTCACATTGTGTTTACTGGGGTGGATTTATTGAGGCAGTCGATGTTGGGATTGATGGACACGGTGGTGCCGGCGGAGGAATTGGGGAAGATCAAGGGGGTGCTGGCGAGCTATGAGGCCCAGGGCTTGCACTGGCATGCGCTGCGCACGCGGGAGGCTGGGGTGCGGCGTTTCATGTCGGTGCACTTACTGGTGCCGGGGGAATGGACGGTGCAGCGGGGGCACGATTTGGCGGAGGAATTGGAAGCGGCCTTGCGGGCGGTGGTGCCGCGCTTGCATGTGTTGACGCATTTGGAGCCGATTGAGGATCCGGCGTCGTTCCGCGATGCGGGGCTGGCGGCGGTGGTGCCGGACTAGGGGCGATCTGGGGCGGGCTCCTCGGGGAGAAGGGGGGGGGCCGGGTCTGGGCCGGGAAGGAGTGCGGGGTTGGGATCGAGGTCGGAGGGCAGGGGCGCTTCGGTGGAGGGAAGTGGGGGGAGGAGGCGTCCTTTGGCGAGGGCGAGGGTGGCGCGGGCGCGGGCGAAGCCGGCGGGGATGGCGGGGAGATAGGCGGCGGCGGCGGCTTCGTCGGTGACGGCGCGATTGCGGATGCGGTCGAGGGGTTCGCCGCGGTTGGGAGGGTCAGCGGGGTCGTAGCCGATGGCGTCTTCGGCGGCGGTGGTGGCGATGGCGTCGAGGAGGAGGAGGCGCGGGGAGAGCGGGTCGGAGGGGGCGATGGGCGCGGTGGCGGGCGGCGGTGGGGGAAGGAGGCTGAGGGCGGCGGGCCAATCGCCGAGGCGGGTGAGGAAGTCGGCGAATTCTTGGGTGAGGGCGGGGGCGAGGGGGACTTTGGGGGCGAGTTCGAGGGCTTCGGCGGCGAGGTCGGCGGCGGTTTTGATTTCGCCGGTATTGAAGGCGTGGCGGAGGATGAGGATGAGGAGGGGGAGGCGCTGATCTGGGGCGACGATGGTGCGGGCGGCGTCGCGGGCTTCGGTGAGGGCCTGTTTGGACTCGGCGAAGAGGAGGGCGTCGGGGAGGGTTTCGGCGAGTTCGGCGAGGAGGGTGGCGCGCTGAACGGGGTCGGGGAGGGATTGGGCGGCGAGGAGGGCGGTGTGGAGGGGGATGGCGGCGGCCTCGGGGCCGGAGGTGCGGCGGTGGGCGTCGGCGATGAGGAGGAGGAGGTGGATTTGGTCGGGGCCGGGGGAGGCGGCTTGGAGTTCTTGCTGGAGTTCGGCGAGGATGGTAGCGGCTTCGCGGAGGGGGAGGTTGGATTGGAGGGATTCCAGTTCGATTTGGCGGCGCAAGGTGGGGGAGGTGACTTGGGCGGCGACGGCGGCGGAGTCGGCGGCGGCGGAGTCGGCGCGGCCGAAGCAGACGCGGAAGAGGTCGAGCCAGAGTTCGTCTTGGGCGGGGGCGGGGAGGCGGCGGATGGCGTCGAAGGCTTGTTGGGGGCCGTCGGCGATGGCGAGGTGGACGCGGGTCCAGGCGAGTTCGGGGAGGAGGGCGGCCCCTTCGGTGGTGGGGAGGGAGGGCAGGGCGGCTTCCTCGGCGGCGAGGAGGGAGCGGGCGGTCTCTTGGTCGTCGGTTTCGGCAAGGCGGCGGGCGAGGCGGGCGCGGAGCAGGGGGGTGGTGGCTTCGGGGAGCGCGGCGTCGGCGAAGCCGAGCATGGCGATTTGGAGGAGGATATCCTCTTTCATGCGGGCGCGGAGGGCGAGGTCGCCGATGCGTTCGCACATGGTGAGGGCGTCGCCGAGATGTTTGGGGTCTTGGTTGAGTTGGGCTTGGGCGAGTTGGCGGATGGCGCGGGCTTGGACGAGGGGGTCGGCGATGCGGGCGGCGGTTTCGAGGCTTTCTGGGATCATGGCGAGCCTGGCCTGGAGGATGGCGGTCTCCATGAGGTCGAAGTCGATGACGAGGCGCTCGGGGGGCTGATGGAGGCCTGGTTCGGCGAGGGCGCGGGCGACGAGTTGGGCGGTGCTGTGGGGTTGCCAGGTTTCGCGGGCGGGGCGGAACCACCAGTAGAGGAAGCCGAGGCAGAGGAGCGAGGTGAGGGCGAGTCCGAGCCGGCCTTCGCGTTTTTGGGGAGGGAGGGAGGAGCTCACCGGACGAAGAGTTCAGGGGCGCTTTCGAGGGCGTAGATGTCGACGGGGTTTTCCTTGCCTTTGAGGGCGTGGGTTCCGAGGGAGCGGACGTGTTTTGAGCCCTCGGGCCAGCCTTGGAGGAAGTCGGAGGAGACGAGGATGTCGCTGCCGAGTTGACGGGTGAGGGCTTGGATGCGGAAGGTGGTGTTGACGGCGTCGCCGAGCATGGTGAGGCCGCCTTGGCCGAGTTGGCCCCAGGAGACTTCGCCGAGGTGGAGGGCTACGCCGCTGCTGAATTCGACTCCGTAGCGCTCGAAGGTCCACTTCATTTCTTCTTGGATGAGGGAGCAGCTTTCGCGGAGGTAGCGGGCGGCGGAGAGGGCCCACTGGCGGGCGTTGGGGCTGACGTCGGTCCAGTAGGCGAGCACGGCGTCGCCGATGAATTTGTCGATGGCGGCACCGTGCTCGGTGAGCACTTGGTCGCAGTAGGAATACCAGGAGCCGATCACCTGGGCGAGTTCGTCGGGCGGGAGGATTTCGGAGAGGCGGGTGAAGCCTTTGATGTCGCTGACCAGGATGATCATGGGGACGACCTGCATGTCTTGGGCGTCGCTTTTGGGGCTGCGCTCGGCTTGGGGCAGTTCGAAGCGGTATTCGAAGTCGCAGATGCGGATGACGTCGCCGGGTTCGAGTTGGCGGGTGGTGGTGACGCGTTCGTTGTTGATGTAGCTGCCGTTGAAGCTGCCGAGGTCGTAGAACCAGAATTCGTCGTCTTCTTGGCGGCGGATCATGGAGTGGCGGCGGGACACCCGGCTGTCGGGCAAGGCCACGGTGCTTTCGGGCTTGCGCCCGATGATCGCGGTTTCGGGGAGGATCACTTCGGATCCATCCGCTAAGCTGATTAGTCTTGGGCGTAAATCGTGGTCAGTCATGAAGATTTGCCCCCTTGCTGGGCCCTGGTCCTGTTTTCTCGGCAGAGCATAGGGGAAGGCGGGCTGGTTGAGAAGAATCTCTTTGGGGAAGTGGAGGCAATTCACAAGGGGAAGAATGGGCGGAATGGTGCCGACGGGGGAGCGGATGGCCCTGGGTAGCGTCTTTGGGGCGGAAAATGGGGTGACGGGATGCGCTTGGGCGGGAGCGAAACAGCTTGCGCTGCGGGGAGGGGGTGGGGCATGTTCTGAGCCATGAAGTGCATTCCCTACCTTTTCCGCCCGGCTCTGCTGATGTTTTTCGCGCTGGCGGGGGCGCGGTCAGGCCTGGCGGAGGTGCCTGTGGCGGAGGGCTTTGTGCCGCTTTTTGATGGAAAAACGCTGGCTGGCTGGAGCAATCCTTATGCTTTCGGGCAAGCGGTGGTGGCGGAGGGGGAGATTCGGCTGACGGCGGAGAAGAAGTTTTTTCTGTGCACGGAAAAGGCTTATGCCAATTTTGTGTTTGAGGGCGAGGTGCACCTGCCGGTGGGCCAGGCCAACAGCGGGTTTATGTTCCGCGCCCAGGTGAAGCCGGGGAATGTCCGCGGCTACCAGGCCGAGGTGGATGGCGACGTCGGCCGGATGTGGTCGGGCGGCCTTTACGACGAGGGCCTGCGCGGTTGGTTCATCAGTCCGATCAAGGGAGATGCGGCCTCTGAGGCGGCCTTTGCCAAGCGCGCGGCGGGGGCCTTCCAGCGCGGCGGTTGGAACACTTATCGGATCACCTGCGCGGGGTCGAAAATCAAAATCGAAGTCAATGGGGTCACCACGACGGAGATTGAGGATGGGCGCGACGCAGCGGGGCCGCTGGCGATTCAGCACCACGGAGAAAAGGGGGCCACCTACCGGTTTCGCAACCTGCGGATTCGGGAGCTAAAGTAGCGCGGGGCGCGCGGGCAGAGGGGGCGGACTGGTTCGAGCATGGGCGGATGTCTAAACAAAAGGCATGGGGTCTTGACGCCAAAGTGCAGATTGCGTTAAAACCATTGCCCCTCGCTTAAATAATCATGAAATTTCCCGTTCCCCCCATCGGGTTGCGCCTGTCGGCGTGGCTCTTGTGCTTGGCCGCGCCGGTTTCTGCCGGGGTGGTTTCTCATCCTTTTGGGGCCGCGCTGCGGCAGGCTGGGGGGAAGCTGTTCGAGACGGTGCCTGCGGC
>CALQKQ020000112.1 GCA_943331195.2 Akkermansia muciniphila
CACCTTGCCCGCCTGGACCAATTTCAACAGCGCTCCCACCGCTTCCGGACGGTCCGCCGCCTTGAGCGCAAACGCGATCTTAGCAACATTCCCCCCAAAGGTGATCTGCCCCTGCTGAAAAGCCGGCAGCCACGTGTCCGCCAGATTCCGGCACGTCAGCCACAGCGCGAAATCCACATTCGCATCCATCGCCTGATCCATCACTCCCAGCGCCGCTTCCACCAACGCCGCATCCGCCGACTGGCGCACCGCATGGACCGCTTCCAGCCGCACCTGCGCCACACTATCCCGACAAGCCGCCGCAATCATCTGCGTGATCTCCGCCGACGGATGATCGCGCAGCACCGTGCCCGCAATCCGCACTCCCGCCGCCCGCGCCGATGGATTCTTCGCCTTGAGCAGAGCTTCTAGCAAGACCCTGTCGAACGGCCACTTCAAATCAAAATCCCCTACCGTCTGCACCGCCCAAGCCAACTCCACCATGAGAAGCTCGTCGTCCCCCGCCGTCGCCAAGCGCTTCTCTAAGGCCCCAAACACCGCCTTACGATCGCGCCGCTTTAATTCCTGCTTGGCCTCTGTGCGGATCCAATCCTCCGATGCCTTCAGCTGCCCTACCAAATCCTCAATGCTCATCTTGGCATAGTCTAACAGCGGCGACAGCGGGCGCCCCTGCGCCGTGATGCGCCACACCCGGCCGTGCTCGCGGTCCCGCCGCGGGTCGTGGAAATCCACCTCGCCGTGCTGAATGATCGGATTAAACCAATCCGCCAAATACAGCGCCCCATCCGGTCCCATCCGGGCATCAATCGGCCGGAACGATCCGTGCGTCGACCGCACCACATCCTCCAATTGCTGCGAGGAATAGCCACTGCCTTCCCCCTTCACCGCAAAGCGATTGGTGCGATGGCCCCGGAAATCCGAGGTGATCAGCTGACCCTGCCACTCCTCCGGAAAGTGCCGCCCACTGATGATTTCCAAGCCCGCCTGCTTCGGCTGGCCCGGATTCATCCCCGCCAAAATGCGCGGCAACTGGTTAGGCAAACAGAAAAACGTCGACCCCGGGAAGGTGTAGTTGATCCCTTCCCCATAGGCCCCATCCGTCGTGAAAGTCTGCCCCCACGTATCCCAGATCATGCCCCAAGGATTGACCTGCCCCATGGAGTAAACCTCCAAGCGCCCCGTTTCCGGGCGGTATTGCCACCACCCCGTGCCGCGCAGTTCCCGCAGCCCATAGGGCGTCTCAATGCGGCTGTGAATATACACGCTCTGCGCCATGTAAATGCAGCCATCCGGCCCCCGCTTCAAGCTATGCAAAATGTGGTGCGTATCCTCCGTCCCAAAGCCACTCAACAACACTTTTGTAGAATCCGCCCGCCCATCGCCATCGGTGTCCTTCATGAAAAGCAGCTCCGTGCTGTTCGCCACATAGGCCCCCCCATCCCCCGGCAAAATCCCCGTCGGTATCAACAAACCCTCATAGAAAACCGTCGACTTGTCCGCCACCCCATCGTGGTTGGTGTCTTCCAACGTCACAATCTTGTCCGCCTGGGTTTGCCCCGGCTTGATGTGCGGGTAAATCGCGCTGCTCGCCACCCACAGCCGCCCCTTCTCATCCCACGCCATCTGGATCGGCTTGGCAATGAGCGGCTCCTGCGCAAAAAGATTGATCTCCAGCCCCGGAGCAAGTTGAAAGCTGGCCTTCTCAATGGCCGAATCCACCGGCGGCAACTCCTTCAAGTTGCGCTGAGCCGGCGCCACCGCTGTCAAAGCGGCGGAAATCATAACAAAAGATGTCTTCTTCATGGCGTCAAAATAGAAAATTTAAAAATCAGTTCGCGGGGTTTTAGCGGGCCCCCAACACCGCCTGGATAGCCGTTTCCTTTTCACTAACGAGTGGCTCAAACAACTGCACCTCCGAGGCATTGTTGCCCTGCTCCCCCTTGCGGGACCCAAACAAATAAATCTCATTCTGCGGCCGCCAGCGGTAAAAATAGAGCTGATTCTTCGCCACCACCAACGGCCGCAGCGCCTCCGGCACCTTCGCCGCCGCCGTCACCCCCAAGGCCTCCAAAAAAACCGGCGCCAACGCCGCATACGCCGATTCCGTAAACGTCACCCCATTCTCCGTCGCTCGCGGCGCCGTCCCCATCGCCCGGAAAAGATCCGCAAAACGCAAACCCCTCTTTTTGGCCAACTCCCCAATCGCCTGGCTCGTCGCCGCCAACTCCCCATTATGCGCTGTTAGATCAGGAAAAGGCTTCGGCAAGGTCTGCGCCGCCGGCGGCGACATCAACACCACCCCCGCCCCACTGGTTTCCTGGATCATATCCAACAAAACCCCATACGCCCCCACGAAACTTTCCCGGCCCGCCGCCCCCCGAAACGCATCCACCGCTCCATAGCAGGAAATCACCACGCTCGGCCGGAGGTTGGCCAACTGCTCCTTGAGCCGCCCAAAGCCCTCCGCCGGAGGCCCAAAGTAAGCCCGGCTCTCCGCGCGCGGCGTGTCCCCCGACCAACCCAAGTTGCGGAAGCGCAAGTTCTTTCCCGGAAACGCCGCCGTCAGCGCCGCCTCCAAGTAGCCGTAATTGCCGTCCCGCTCCACAAACGTGTCCCCCAACAACACCACCATGTCCCCGCTCTCCAGCACCAAGGGGCCTTCCACAGACAAAGGACGGGCCGAAGCCAGCGGAGCCAGCGCCCCGCAGAACGCGGCAGCCAACAAAGGAATCAAGGGTCGGAACATGGCAAGTAGGGTAAATAGGTTGAAATTGGCTCCGGAATACGCAGGCCCAGCCCGCTTCCTTCCTCCCTTCCGCGATGGCCCGCCCGGAAGCAAGGGGCGGAAATGAACCCCGCCTCTCGCCCCAGCTCGCCGCGCCGGCCCCGCTGCCCTCAAGGCTCCACCGCTAATTCATAACACACCGCCTCCCGATCATTCCGCACCAAAAGAAAACGCCCCGCCAACACCGGATGATTCCACGTCTTGCTGCTCAGCGCCTCCACGCGCCCCAACTCCTCATAGCCGCTCGGCTGAGCCTTCGCCAAATGCACCGACCCACTCTCGCTCTGCACGATCACCAGGTCGTCCACCAACAGGCTTTGCCCCGAAGCAAACCGCCCCTCCTTCCACAGCCGCTCGCCCGTAGCCACCTCCAAACAGCACAACTTGCCATCGTCTAACCCATAAACATACCCCCCTAGCTCCGCCACGCTGTTGAATTGCGTCTTCAACTTCATATGGCTCCACACCTCCTCCGCCTCCAGTCGACCCGCCTCACCCGCCTTGATTTGCAACAGCTTGCAGCCCATCCCATAGCCCGCCGAAACCAACACCCGATCCCCCCCCACCAACACCGGCTGCGACGCCTTGGGCCATTTGCTCATCCCCCAAGCATACGCCAGCAACACGTCTCCCGTGGCCGGGTCGTGCGCCGTCAACGCCCGCGCATGGCTCGCTAAAATCACTTCGCGCCCCGCTAGGGTCGCCGCCATCGGCGAAGCGTAGGTGGCACTATCATATCCCCCCTTCCACAGCGGCGCCCCCGTCCGGCGGTCGTAGGCAAAGAGCACCGAACTCATCTGCTTCCCCCCCGAAACCACCACCCGATCCCCCATCACCAGCGGCGAGGCACTCAAGCCCCACTCCAAGTTGCCCAGCTGATGCTCCTCCAGCACCGCGCGCTGCCAGATCGCCGCCCCCGTCGCCGCGTCCAAGCAGTTCAGCAAACCCGTCGCCCCATACGTGTAAACCCGGCCCTCCACCACCGTCGGCGTCGCGTGCGGCCCATCGCCACTCTGCCATTGCGAAAAGCGCACCGCATCCGCATGGGACCAGCGCAACGCGCCGCTAAAAAGATCATAACAACTCACCCATTCCTCGGCCCCGCGCTGCTCCTGGGTATAAGCTAGGCCCTGCACCACCGCAAAGGCCGACCACCCCTCCCCAATCGCTTGGCGCCACAATTCCTTGGGCGGATGCGCCTTCCAATCCCGCGCCAACCGCGCCCCGCGCACCACCCCATCCCGCCCCGGACCAAAAAATTGCGGCACCTCCGCCGCCTGCGCCAACCGCGCCCCATCCACCGCCGCCGCTCCCACCGCCACCGCCGCCGGAACCGCCCAAGCCGCCCGCCCCGATGTCCACTTCCACGCCAGTTTCGGCAATCCCGTCCCATCCAAGGTCCCATTCACCCGCAACGAAAACTTCAGCCCCACGCCCACCAGCAGCCCCACCAGCAAAACCCCTAGCCGGATACGCCAGTTAAAGCGCGGGGTCACCACAAACCACAACGCATTCAACCCCAACACCACCGCCACCAGCACCGCCACAATCCACCACGTCAGGTTCCGCTCCAACTCCGGCTTGAGCAAGGCCGCTCCCACCCCCAGCGCCCCCAAGGCTGTGATTACCAACGGAAACCACGGACGGCGGCGACCGCGCGAGGCCAAAGGTGAGGATTCAGTCATCATAGGTTTACTCCATTCAAAGGCACCCCACTCCTAGCGCGCCGACTCCGCCGCCGCAAGGGAACGCAGCGTTCGCAGGCCACGTTTGAGTATAGCGCGCGTTTCCTGCGTCGCCGAGGCCTCCTCCCAGCGCCCCCTCAAGGCCACCACCCAGTCCGGCCGCGACTTGCTGGCGTCGTTGAGCCAATTGCCCACCGAATCGCGCACATACTTAGAAGGGTCAGACTTAAGCCCCTCCAGCAACCCCTCCCCCAGCGAAGGATCCGCCTTCAACCTCACCAAGTGCCGACACCACACCCCCCGCGGCCGCGTCACCTCACTCGCAAACCGACGCACCCCCGGCTCCCCATCTCCCGTCCAAGCTAGCAGCGCCCCCAAAGCCCCCTCAAGATCCTCCTCCACCCGCGGCCGAAATGCCAACCAAGCCGTTTCCCGCACCGCCATATTGCCATCCGCCGCCAAGCCCCGCAGCCGCTCCAAGCGCTCCCCCAGCGTCAACCCCGCCGCCGCACACACCCCATAGCCCGACCACGAACGCACCACATCCGACCCGTGCCCCGCCAACGACGCCAAGGCCCCATCCAGCGCCGCCCCACCCGAAAAATGCTCCGCCACCAATTGCCCCACCACCGCCATCCGCTTCGGCGTCGTTGCCACCTTCAGCCCCGCAAAACGCTCCCGCAGCGGACCTAACATCCCTCGCCAACCCCACTCCCCAAAAACACACTCCGCTAGGGCCAACTGATCCACCACCAACCACTCCGCCAAAGTCACCGTCTCCGTCCGCCCCTCCGCCAACAGGCGACGCACCTCCGCAGGTACCCCCGCAGTCGTCCGAGAACCGCGCCGCCGCCCCATCGCTGCCTCCATCCCCAAACCACTCATCCCCCACCTTTCCCTCATCTCCTCTCCCCCGCAAGCCCCAGAAGCCTCCCCACCCCCGCCTAACTCCTCTCCGCTTTCCCCTCCGCTTTCCCCCCCGCTCAGCCCAATTCATAGATTGAACCCGCCGCCCCCACCCGCTACATTGCCGCCCGACTCTCCCGCCGCGCGCCCCCTTTCCTAACTCCCACTTTCTCCCCCCTATGGCTCAAGCAATCATGGATCCCGAAGAGGTGCGCCGCTTCGCCAAAGAGTTAAAGCGCTTCAACGAAGACGTCCAGGTCCGCGCCGCCGCCCTCCACGCCCGCTTCGCCGCCCTAACCGCCTCCTGGCAAGACCAAGAACAAGAAAAATTCTCCGAAGACTTCCTCTCCACCATGAAAGCCCTCCGCACCTTCATGGAAGTCTCCGAAAAACACACCCCCTTCCTCCTCCGCAAAGCGGCCCGCATCGAGGAATACCTCGCCCAACGCTAAACCTCCATGGCCGAGCAAGCTCAGGTCAAATCCCTCGAAGCCCTCGAATCCCTCCGGGCCTCCCTCCTCATCTACCAAACCAAAGCCCGCCGCGCCATCGACCTCGCCCTCGAGGAATCCTCCCGCCTCCGCCAGTGGCTCCAAGCCGATTGCCGCCTCCACTGGGAAGGCCAAATCCGCCAGATCTCCCGCCAACTCGAACGCGCCCGCGCCGAAGCCCTAACCGCGCGCCTCTCCTCCCTCCTCGACCACCGCGCCCGCCACGAGGAAGCCGTCCGCCGCGCCGAACGCGACCTCGCCCACGCCCGCGACAAACTCAAAATCGCCCAGCGCTGGGCCCGCGATTTCGAAACCGCCGTCGCCCCCCACCTCCGCCGCCTCGAAAACGTCCGCGACCACTACACCACCCAACTCCCCAAAGCCGCCGCCTGGCTCCACCAAGCCCAACTCACCCTCGAAGCCTACGCCGCCATCCGCCCTCCCCCTCCCCAACCCCCTCCCATTCCCAGTCCCATTCCCATTCCCACTCCCGCTCCGCCCCCTCCCACCCCATGAGCGCCGCCGCCTCCGCCAACCTCGAATCCGCCACCCGCGACCTCCTCCTCGCCTGGCAGCGCTCCCGCGACCAATGGCGCGACGCCCAAGCCCTCCACTTCGCCCACACCTTTATCGACCCCCTGCCCGATCTCGCCTTCCAGGCCCGCGACGCCTTCGGCCATCTCGATAGCCTCCTCCGAAAAATCAAACACGATTGTGAATAATTCCTCCCCCGTAGACCTCTCCCTCCGCCACTCCACCGGCCTCCTCCACTCCCTCACCGAAGCCGCCGCCCGCCACGCCGCCGACGAAGCCGCCCTCCTCAAAGCCAGCCGCACCCGCCGCCTCACCCTCGAACGCCGCCAAACCGAAGCCCTCGCCGCCCTCGACCTCCAACTCGCCAACGCCGCCGCCGCCATCGACGCCTCCTGGCTCGAACGCTGGAACCACACCCGCCAACACCACGAGCGCCGCCACCTCCGCATCGAAAAAGCCGAGCGCCACAGCCAACGCGACCTCCCCCGCCGCATCGAGGCCGCCCGCGCCCACTGGCTCGGCGGACTCCAGCGCCAACGCCTCAGCCAAGAGCGCGCCCTCCTCAACCAATCCGGCCAAACCCTCGAGCCCTACCAAGCCCGCGCCAGCCGCCTCGCCGACGCCCAAACCACCCTCGACCGCCTCCGCCGCCGCACCCGACTCGCCTTCCAGGGCGCCCCCGGCTTCTCCCACCTCCTCGACCTCCCCGCCACCACCCCAGACCAAGCCCCGGACCAAGCCGCCGACCCCGCCCTCGCCTCCGTCGAAGCCCAACTCCCCCTCCTCGCCGATCAACTCCAAGCCTACCGGCAGCGCCCCCTCCCTCGCTTCTTCACCATTCTCTCCCCTTCCGTCCTCCTCATCCTCCTGCTAGCCGGGGCCCTCATCCTCGCCGGGGCCCTCGGCTTCGACGCCGCTGCCCTCCGCACCGCCGCCATCGCCTTCCTCGCCGCCCTCCTCCTCCTCGCCGCCCTCTACTTCCCCGCCTTCCGCGCCGCTCGCCCCCACGCCCACGCCCTCGCCGCCGCCCTCTCCCAAGCCGCCGCCACCTGCGCCCACCTCCACCGCCAAGCCCAATCCGTCCAAGCTTCCGAACTCGCCCGCCTCAAATCCGCCCAAGACCGCATCGCCGACGACATCCAATCCCAATGGGGCGGCGTCTCCGACGTCGACACCGACTTCGCCGCCGCCGCCCAACAAAAAATCAGCTCCCAAGTCCCCCGCCTCGCCGCCCGCAACGAAGCCCGCCTCAACGCCCAACGCCGCCTCCTCGAAGCCGCCCACGCCGCCGCATCCACCGCCTGCGAATCCACCTTCCAAGCCCGCCGCGCCTCCCTCATCGCCCTCCAAGCCAGCGAATCCGCCGACGCCCTCGCCGCCGAATCCACCCGCGCCGACGCCCTCGCCGCCTCCTGGTCCGCCACCGTCCCTCCCCTCTGCGAGGCCTTGCAATCCCTCCGCCAAGCCGCCGCCCACCTCGCCCCTCCCTGGCCCCTCCTCACCGCCGAAACCTGGTCCCCCCCGTCCTCTCCCACCCCGGCCATGCCCTTCGCCACCCTCGCCGTGGACCTCCTCGCCCACGCCGGTGCCCTCCCCCTTTCCCCGCAGCTCGCCCTCCCCTGCCCCGCCTCCTTCGACCTCCCCCTCGCCCTCGCCTTCCCCCACCAAGGCTCCCTCCTCCTCTCCTCCCACTCCCCCGCCCAAGGCCCTCCCGCCGACCTCCTCAATAATCTCATCCTCCGCCTCCTCGCCACCAGCCGCCCCGGCCAAGCCTCCTTCACCATCCTCGACCCCGTCGCCCTCGGCCAAAACTTCAGCGGCCTCATGCCCCTCGCCGATTACGAAAATAGCCTCATCAACCACCGCATCTGGACCCAACGCGAACACATCGACGAACGCCTCGGCCTCCTCTGCGCCCACATCGAAAAGGTCATCCAAATGTACCTGCGCAACGAATTCGAAACCATCTCCGACTACAATAACCAAGCCGGCGTCGTCGCCGAAAAATACCACTACCTCGCCATCGCCGACTTCCCCGCTAACTTCAGCGAAACCGCCGTCAAACGCCTCGAAAGCGTCATCGCCAGCGGCCCCCGCTGCGGCGTCTTCACCTTCCTCCACACCGACCTCCGCGCCCCCGCCCCCGACGGCTTCACCCACTCCGGCCCCGCGCCCCATCGCCTCGCCCTCCACCTCGCCCACACCCACTGGGAACTCCCCGGCCTCCCCATGCTCGGCCTCACCCTCCTCCCCGAGTCCCCCCCTCCTCCCCTCCAAGCCCTCGCCCTCCTCCACCGCATCGGCCAAGCCAACACCAACGCCGACCGCGTCGAAGTCCCCTTCGCCCACATCGCCCCCACCCCCCCAAATTACTGGTCCGGCGACTCCTCCCAAGAACTCCGCATCCCCATCGGCCGCAGCGGCGCCCTCAAAAACCAAATCCTCGCCATCGGCAAAGGCACCCGCCAACACGCCCTCTTCGCCGGCAAAACCGGCTCCGGCAAATCCACCCTCTTCCACGTCATCATCACCAACCTCGCCCTCACCTTCAGCCCAGACCAAGTCGAATTCTACCTCATCGACTTCAAAAAAGGCGTCGAATTCAAAGGCTACGCCGATAAAAAACTCCCCCACGCCAAAGTCATCGCCATCGAAAGCGACCGCGCCTTCGCCCTCAGCGTCCTCCACCGCCTCGACGACGAACTCAAACGCCGCGGCGACCTCTTCCGCCAACATAGCGCCCAAGACCTCCCCTCCTACCTCCGCTCCCCCAGCGCCCTTCCCCTCCCCCGCTCCCTCCTCATCATCGACGAATTCCAAGAATTCTTCGTCGAAGACGACCCCATCGCCCAAACCGCCTCCCTCCTCCTCGACCGCATCGTCCGCCAAGGCCGCGCCTTCGGCATCCACGTCCTCCTCGGCTCCCAAACCCTCGGCGGCGCCTACTCCCTCGCCCGCGCCACCCTCGGCCAAATGTC
>CALQKQ020000113.1 GCA_943331195.2 Akkermansia muciniphila
GGTTTGGGGAGGCTCTGATCTGAGCTAAGCTAATAGCGCAGTCACTGATAAGGAACTGCTCAAGGAAGTCAAACTTTTTTTCATGAGTGACCATTCTTCGCACTCTTGTGACCCCGGCGGCCGGCGCGGCGACCAGCTGAAGGAGCGGTGGCCCGGAGCAAATGGCCCGGGCCCAAGTTCAGTTCACATAGGCCATTTCGCTGGTCATGAGGAGGGCTTGGGCGTACTTTTCCCAAGGGCTGAGGGGGCGGCGGTCGACGGGTGCGGCACCGGGGTCCCGCACCGCTTCCTTGTTGGCGCGGGAGGGGCGCGGGGCTTCTTGCTTAGGCCTTTTTTCCCCGGTCTTGCCGGCGCGCGCGGCCTGAAGCCCCAGGGCGCGGCGCGATTGGGGACCCAGCTCGGCGGAATCGGGACGGGCCGAGGCGGCCAGCGCCGGAGGCTGGCGGCGCACATAATCCAAGCCCAGCGCCAACTCCTTGGCCTCGGGCCCGCGCTGGTAGATGATCTCATAAAGCTTCTGCACGCGGGCCTCGTCGGAGGTGGCGGCCTGCACATCGGCCCGGGCCACCAGATGGCGGGCCTGCTCGATCACCAGCAAGCTGTTCATGCGAAACAGGGCCTGCTGGGGAACGATGGTCTCAAAGCGTCGGCCCGTGGGCAGCTGGGCATTGGCGACGTCGAAGTGGCGCAAGAACTCCGCCATCTCATTGCGGTCGATGAAGCCGTACACGCTGCGGCGCTGACTGTAAGGCTCGCTCTCAATATTGACGGGATGCCCGCCCAGGGTGAGGTCGAGCTGGCCACCCATGAAAAGCAGGCTGTCGCGGAAGGCTTCAAAGTCGAGGCGGTGGCGATGTTGCCGCCAGAGCAAGCGATTGAAGGGGTCGCGGGCGGCCTGGGCCGGGTCTGGCTGGCTGGACTGCTGCCAGGTTTTAGAAAGGAGGATGGTGCGGTGGAGTTGCTTGATGGACCAGCCGTCCTGCACGAAGCGGGCCGCGAGGTAGTCGAGCAGGGCCGGATGGCTGGGGGCCGCGCTCATCACCCCGAGGTCGTCGGGGGTGGCCACAAAGCCCTCGGAGAAGTGGTGCTGCCACACCCGATTCACCAGGACGCGGGGCGTCAGGGGATTGCTCGGGGAAGCGATGGCCTCCGCGAGTTGGCGGCGGCCGCTGCCTTCCGTATAGGGAAGGCGCGCGGGCCCGCTGAGGAACTCGAGGAATTGGCGCGGAACCACGGGTCCGGGATTTTGCACCTGGCCGCGCCGCAGCAGCGCCGAGGACCGCGGCTCCGCGGCGTCAGCCAGCACATTGGCCAAGCCCGGAGCCCCCGGGTGGCTCACATCGAGCCGAGCCAAGTCCGCATTGAGCCCGCTCACGAGAAACTGCACCGCCCGCGGCAGGGCCCGCTGATTTTCCGCCAGGCCGCCGCTGCGAAAAAACCCAGGATCGGCCACCGCCGTGCGCACTTCCTCCAGGGAAGCATCCGAAAGCCCCGGAAAAAGGCCCCGGCCCCCGGCCTGCTTCCAGGCGGCAAACTCGCGTTGATACGCCGCCCCCGCCTCCTCGAAAACGGCGGCGTAGCAGTCGAGCGCTTCCGCTTGGGTCGCTGGGGCGCTGACCGCGAAGGCTTGGCGCACCGCCGCATTGCTCGGCAGGCGGGGAGCCTGGCGCGCCAACTGCGCCTGCCAGGCCGGAAAGGCCTTGGCGAAATCCGCCGGTTTGATGGCGAGCAGTCGGCGCAGCGGCACCAGCACCGGATGGAGGGCCTCGCCCCGCTTGGCGCTGAGGCGGAACCGCAACAAGTTCCCCAGCTCCCCAAGCACTCGAGCATCGAGCTGCTGCTGCTTGAGGAAGGCCAAGCGCTCTGGCGACTGCCGATCCAGCGCCGCCAACTGCAAAAAGACCCGGGCGTGGCGATTAAAAACCGCCGCGTTGCGGTTCATTTCCGCCATCAGTTTTGCCCGCCCGCGCCGCAGGATCTCCTCGCGCTGGACTTGGTAGTCCTCACTGCGCGGCCCCGCCGCCACCACCTGGGGCTTCCCTTCCGGCTCCACGCTAGAATTAAAAATCCCGTGCAGCGCATAATAATCAGCTTGGGGAATGGGATCAAAGGCGTGGTCGTGGCAGCGCGCACAAGTGACGGTGAGGCCGAGGAACCCCTTGGTGACGACGTCGATTTGGTCGTTGAGGATGTCCTGCCGATTGCCCATGAATTGGTCGCCCTGCGTCAGAAACCCCAGCGCCGCGAGGGAGGCGTCCCCTGCCCGCTCCGGCAGTAGGTCGGCCGCGATCTGCTCGCGGATGAATTGGTCGAAGGGCAAATCCTGATTGAAGGCCCCAATCACATAGTCCCGATAGGTCCAGGCGTTAGGATTGAGCGACGTGGCGCGCTGCTTCGCCAAGCCCCGCGTGTCCGCATAGCGGGCCACATCTAACCAAAAACGACCCCAGCGCTCCCCATATTGCGGTCGCGCCAAAAGGCCATCGACGACCGCCGCGAAGGCCTGGGGCGAGGCGTCCGCCACAAAGGCCGCCACCTCCTCCGGGGTCGGCGGCAGGCCAATCAAATCCAAATAGGCGCGCCGAATCAAGGTGCGCCGGTCCGCCGCCGGAGAGGGATGCAAGCCCTCCGCTTCCAGGGCCGCGAGGACGAAGTGATCCACCGCATTCGCCGGCCAGGCCGCGTCCTTAACCGCAGGCAGCGCGGGCTCCCGCAGCGCTTGAAAGGCCCAATGCTCCGCCGCTTTGGCCTTCATGGCGACCGTCATGGGGCCGCCTTCCCCCGCGCCCACAGCCGGCAGCATGATAGAGGACAGCAGAGCGAGCAGCGGGAGGGTCAAGCGCATCGGTTTCAGTCCTGTTAAGCGAGCAAAGGCGCAATCACCTGACCCGCCACATCGGTGAGGCGAAAGTCCCGTCCATTGTAGCGGTAGGTCAGCTTTTCGTGATCAAAGCCAAGCGTGCGCAGCACCGTGGCGTGAAGGTCGTGGACGTGGACGCGATCCACCGTGGCCGCCCGCCCCAGTTCGTCCGTGGCCCCGTGAACATAGCCGCCCTTGACCCCGCCGCCCGCCAGGCAGGCACAAAAGCCCCGCGCGTTGTGATCCCGCCCGGCCGTATCTCCCTGGCCATTGCGGTCGCGGCCCGGACTGCGCCCGAACTCGCCGCCCCACATCACCAAGGTGCTGTCGAGCAAGCCGCGCTGCTTGAGGTCCTCCAGCAGCGCCGCGATCGGCTGGTCGATGCTCGCAGCGCGCTTTTCCATGCTGTCCTTGAGATTGCCGTGCATGTCCCAGCCTTCGATGAACACCTGGACGACGCGGACCCCGCGCTCCACCAGGCGGCGCGCCACTAGGAGGCGCTTGCCGATTTCGGAGCGACCGCCCCCGCCCTTGCCTCCGGCTTGGCCCGCCGTCCCGCTGGGCGCAATGCCATAGGCTTCCCGCGTCGCGGCACTTTCCCGGGCGATATCAAAGGCGTCGGTGGCCTCGCTTTGCATGCGAAACGCCATCTCGAAAGAAGCGATTTCCGCCTCCAATTGGCGGTCGCCGTCCATCGCTTGCAGGCGCCATTCGTCGAGTTGCCGCACCAAATCAAGTTGCGCGCGCTGCTCCCGCAGGGACACGAACGGATTGCGCAGGTTTTCGATGATCTTGTGAAGATCGCCGGCGTTGGTGTTGACGCTAGTCCCCTGGAAGCGGCCAGGGAGGAACATGGACTGCCAATTGGCGGCACCTCCATTGGGAAACTTCGGCCCGCGCAGAGAAATGAAACCCGGGAGGTTGTCGTTGAGACTGCCCAGCCCATAGAGCGCCCAACTGCCCAAGCTAGGGCGCGGCAGCCGGAGCGACCCCGTATTCATGAAAACCGTGGCCGGCTCGTGGGCGGGAATGTCCGTCCACAGCGAGCGGATCACCGACAGTTCATCGACCTTCCGGGCGAGCTGCGGAAAGACTTCGCTGACTTCAATCCCCGACTGCCCATGCCGGGCAAAGCGGAAGGGCGAACCGAACGCCAGCCCCTCGCCCCCGGGCATGGCCTGGCCGTCGAGGCGCTGCAGCTCGGGCTTGGGATCCCAGGTGTCCACCTGCGAGGGCGCCCCCTCCAAAAACAAATGAATGAAATGCCGCGCCGTCGGCGGAAACTGCTGCGGCTGCCCGCGCTGCCCTTCCAACCCATCGCGCTGCCCCGCCGCCGCTTGCAGCAAGCCCGCTAGTCCCATCATCCCCAACCCCATCCCGCTGCGCTGCAGAAAGTGGCGCCGCGTCCACGTCAGCTTCTCTGGACGCAGCGTCGTACCGTGCTGGGCAATGAATTCAGGGCTAGGGCGCATGGCAAAAAACGCCCCCGGCAAGGAGGAGGACGGAGGCCTCATCGTAGCGATCCTGAGCCGCAGAAAAGCCCTTCCTCGCTACGCGTGAGCGTAGTCGACAACCCGCCACCGCGCCGCCCAGCCCGCAAAATCCTAGCGGCGGCGCGCCACTCGTTTGACACTCGTCTCCGCCACCACGCTGCCCTGGGCGCTGCGCGCTTTGATGCCGTGCTCCGCCATGTTGACCTCAATCTCCAACTTGCGCAGGCGCGGAGCGGGCTGAAGATGCACCACCAATTGCAGCGCGTTGGACTCCGCTTCATTGGCGTGCACCGCAAAGTAAAAGACCTTGGACCCCTTCGCTCCCTTGGTGAGATCGTAGACGGTGTCGCGGGTGACCCCGCCCATGGTGAAGCGCTTGGCGTAAAGGCGGCCCTTCGCGCCATCCCGGTAAAACAAGGTGTAAACCGGCGCCGCCTCGCGGTCGAACAAGGCCACGTGGATCGGATTGGCCCCAAAAAAAGCTTTTTCGCTCACCCGACTCACCCGCACCGTGCCGTCGTCCAAAAAGACAATGAGATCATCGAGCCGCGAACACTTGCAGAGCGCTTCCCCCCCCCGCTTCAGCCCATAGCCAATGTAGCCCTCGGCCCGCTGAATGTAGAGCGTCTCCGTAGCCACCGCCGCCGCGCTAGCGGCGACCCGGTCAAAGGTAGTCACCTCGGTGCGCCGCAAGCGGGGCCCGCCATATTTTCGTTTCAGCTCCTTGAACCAATGAATCGTGTAGCGCGTCAGCTGGGCCAGGTGGCCCCGGGCCTCTTCAATCTGCGCTTCCAGCCCGCGCAGGTATTCGTCAGCCTCAAAGGAATTGAACTTGGAAATGCGCTTGATCTTAATTTCCGTCAAGCTCTTCACATCCTCGTCCGTAACCTCGCGGCGCAACAACACCAAATACGGTTTCAGCCCCTTCCAAATCGCCACCATCACCGCGTCCCAAGTGGTGCATTCCTCAATGTCCCGGTAGATCCGCTTCTCAATAAAAATCTTCTCCAGCGAGGAAAAATGCCACTTCTCATCCAGGTCGGAAAGCCGCATCTCCAATTCCTGCCGCAGCAGCTCCTTGGTCTGCGCCGCGCAGTGCTTCAGCAGCTCACTAACCGACAAAAAAGCCGGCTTGTCGTCCCGGATCACCACGCTATTCGGAGAAATACTAACTTCACAGTCCGTGAAGACATAGAGCGCCTTCAGCATGTCGTCGCCTTCGGTGCCTGGGGCCAAATGCACCAAAATCTCAATCTTCTCCGCCGTCATGTCCTCGACCTTGGCAATCTTGATCTTCCCCTTGTCGTTGGCCGAAAGTATCGAGTCGATCAACCCCCCGCTGGTGGTGCCAAACGGAATTTCCGTGATGCGCAGCAGGCCCTTTTTCTTGGGCACTTCTTCAATGCGCGCCCGCACCCGAATTTTCCCGCCACGCAATCCATCTTGGTACTCGCTCGCATCCATGATCGCCCCCGTGGGAAAATCAGGGACAAGCGTAAAAGGATTGCCCCGCAAGGCCTCAATGCAGGCGTCAATCAGCTCATTGAAATTGTGCGGAAGAATCTTGCAAGCCAGTCCCACCGCAATGCCTTCCACCCCCTGCGCCAACAAAATAGGGAATTTAGCCGGAAACTGCACCGGCTCCGGATTCCGCCCATCGTAGGACGAAGCCCACGTCGTCAGCCGACTGTTAAACAGCACCTCCAAGGCAAACTTAGAGAGGCGGGCCTCAATGTAGCGCCCCGCCGCCGCGTCGTCCCCCGTCAAAATATTGCCCCAGTTCCCCTGCGTCTCCACCAGCAGATTCTTCTGCCCCAAGCCCACCAGCGCTTCGTTGATCGCCGAATCCCCGTGCGGATGGTATTTCATGGTCTCGCCAACAATGTTGGCCACCTTGTTAAACCGCCCGTCGTCCATCCGCTCCATCGCGTGCAAAATGCGCCGCTGCACCGGCTTCAAGCCATCGTTCAAGTGCGGCACCGCCCGCTCCAAAATCACATAGCTGGCATAGTCCAAAAACCAGTGCCCATACATCTCCCCAATGTGATTCAGCCGCAGCGGCGTCCCCTCCCTCCCAAAGCTTGAGGCCGCCAAATGCGTCGCCCCTCGCACCCCACTCGCCGCCACTTCTCCGCCTTCACCTGCTCCGCCGCCTTCGCCAACTCCCCCTCCTCCTTCGCCGCCGCCTTCGCCGCCGGCACCCCCCACCGCCCCCGCCTCCGCCCCACTCGGGCGCGCCACGCCCCCCGTGAGATCCAGCGAAAGCTGATCGTCCGAGGGATCCGGAGGCGAGGAAGGAGGGCGTTTAGACGGCATGGCCGGGGAGGGAGGTCAAAAAAAGGGGAGTCTGCCCACGCCGCTGAAAAGATCAAGGCAACTTAATGATGTCGCCCCCCGCCCGCTCCTGCTCGCCCCCCCGCTTCCCAAAAAACGAAAAGGTCACCCTGCTCCGACTGGAAAACAGGGCCAGTGGGCGTATCCTGCCCGCTTTCCCATGAGCGACGGTGCCCCCTATTTCTCGGTGATCCTGCCTTTTTATAATGAAGAGGCCGCCGCGCCCCCCTTACTTCGGGAACTGCGCGCGGTGCTCGACGCCATGGGGAAACCCTACGAGGTGCTCTGCGTCGACGACGGCAGCTCCGATGGCACCGCCGCCGCCCTCGAAGCCGCCGCCCGCCTTTGGCCCCCCTGCCGCGTGTTCCGCTTCGCCCACAACCAGGGGCAAGCCGCCGGTCTTTATTGGGCCTTCCAAGCCGCCCGCGGCGAGATTTTCATGACCCTCGACGGCGACGGACAAAACGACCCCGCCGATTTGCCGCGCCTCGTAGAGCGCCTCGCCGAAGCCGATTACGTCGGCGGCGTGCGCGCCCAACGCCAAGATTCCAGCCTGCGCCGCCGCATGTCGCGCTTGGCCAACGCGGTGCGCTCCCGCGTTCTCGGAGACGGCATGAGCGACACCGGCTGCGCCCTCAAAGTGTTTCGCCGCGACGTGCGCGAATCCTATCTTCCCCTGCGCACCCTCTACTCCTTCATGCCTGCCATGGCCAAAGGCGCCGGCTTTGTCGTCGTCGAAGCCCCCGTGAACCACCGCGCCCGACAAAGCGGCGTTTCCAAATACGGCCTCGCCGCCATGTGGTGGCGCCCCCTCCTCGATATGGTCGGCTTGTGGTGGTTTTTAAAGCGAAGGTGCCCCTCCCCCAGCCGCATCGCCCTCCACCCCGGAGGCCAACCATGAGCCCCTCCGCGCGGCCGCGCCTCCTCACCGGCCTAGTCCTCGGTGCCATCCTCTGCGCCTACCTAGCCTTCCTCGGAACGCGCGGGCTCAACGAACCCGATGAAGGCCGCTATGCCGAACTCGGGCGCGAAATGGCCGCCAGCGGCGACTGGCTCATTCCCCGCCTCAACGGCTTCGAGCACTTCCAAAAGCCGCCCCTGCTCTATTGGGCCACCGCCGCCAGCCTCAAGCTCTGCGGCGTCAATGAATGGGGCGCGCGCCTCCCCTCCGCCCTCGCCGCCCTCGGCACCGCCGCCCTCACCTGCGCCATGGGCCGCCGCCTCCTCGGAAAAACCGGCGGCCTCCTCGCCGCCTTAGTCCTCCTCGGAAGCCTCGGCTATTTTGCCCTAAGTCACCTGCTCACTCCAGATATGCTCATGACGTTCTGGATCACCGCCGCGCTGGCCTGCCTCGTCGAGGAAATGCACCAGCCCGCCGCCTCCTGGCGCTGGGGCTTCTTCATCGCCATGGGCTTGGGATTTCTCACCAAAGGCCCCATGGCCCTCGTGGTCCCTGCTTGCGCCGCCCTCGGAGCCACCCTGGCCGGGCGCCGCAGCGGGCACCCCCTCGCCCTGCCCTGGGGCCGCGGCCTGCTCCTCGCCCTCCTCATCGGCCTGTCCTGGTTCCTGGCCCTCAGCCTGCTCCAACCTCAGCTCTTCACCTACTTTTGGAAGTATGAATTGCTGCAGCGCTTCACCTCCCATGCCCACGGCCGCAGCAAACCCTTTTGGTTTTTCGTCCCCGTCATCCTCGCCGGCTTCCTCCCCTGGTCGATCTTCCTCCCCCAGCTCGCGCGCCACGCTTGGCAGCGACTGCGCCAGGCCGCCCCGCTCCGCCCCCTCCACGGCCTCCTCCTCGGCTGGCTCCTGCCCCCCTTTTTGATTCTCTCCCTGAGCGGCTCTAAGTTACCCACCTACCCCCTGCCCCTCTTTCCCGGCCTCAGCCTCCTGCTCGTCGCCTGGTGGCAGTCCCGCCACCGCGCCCCCCACACCCTCACCCGACTCGCCGCCGCCGCCCTCGCCCTCGGCACCCTCGCCGCCGCCGCCGCCACCTCCTTCAACGACCATCTCCACCAACAAGCCTCCGTCCGCTCCCTCGTCGCCGCCCTCAAACAACGACCCGATTTCCCCCAAGCCACCCTCTTCGCCGCCAACGTCCGAGCCCACGGATTCGAATTCTACCTCGGCCAAACCGTCGCCGTCACCCGCGACGACGCCGACATCGTCCTCCCCCTCGCCCCCCCCGCCGCCGCCCGCGTCTTCGAGGAAATCCGCGACATCGAAAAAGCCATGTCCCGCCAACCCGTCGCCTACGGCCTCATCCGCAGCGGCGACTTCGGCAAAAAATTCCCCCCCTCCCGCTGGGACGTCCTCGCCCGCACCGGCGATTTCTCCCTCATCGGAAAAAAATCCGCCCCCGCCGCCCCAACCTCCCCCTAAACCCGCTCCCCGCGAAAGCAGCCCCTCCGCTCCCTTGACGGCGCAGGCCACCCCGCCACCATGCGCTAATGGCCTCCGCACCTGCCGATTCCCCCACCTTCCGCACCATCCCCATTCTCGCCCTGCCCACCGCCGCGCTGGAAGCCCTCAGCAAGGCCATGAAGCTCTCGCTCTCCGCGGCCGACATGGAAGCCGTCCGCGCCTACTACCAAGAATCCGGCCGCGAACCCACCGACGTCGAACTCGAAGTCATCGCCCAAACCTGGAGCGAACACTGCAAACATCGCATCTTCTCCGCCAAAATCGAACACAC
>CALQKQ020000114.1 GCA_943331195.2 Akkermansia muciniphila
AGGGGGACACGGGAAAAGGGGGGCTAGCGGGGAAGAAGCTCCAGACTGAGTAAAACTTCAAGGAATTTCTATAATCAGTGGGATTACCTAATCAATCCAGCTTTGTGGGAAATTCTGGGGAGCGCTGGGGGCGTTTGCTGGCATCTTTCCCTTGACCGCCTGCATTTCGGAACGAAGCATCCGGCTTAGATTTTTGTCCCTGTGCTGCGGGGACGCACATCTCGTCCCCGCGCCTTGCAGGAAAGGAGGAGACCCCCTGTGCGGCCACACGGCATGAGGCGAAGAATCCTCGCGGCGCGGTCTCCGGACGGCGCGCCGCCCGACTTTTTCCGTCTTTTAAAACGTTCTCTGTGATTTTTCCATGTTTGCAAAACTTTTTGGCTGGTTCTCCAATGACATCGGCATCGATTTAGGCACGGCCAACACCTTGGTGTATGTGAAGGATCACGGGATCGTGCTGCGAGAGCCCTCGGTGGTGGCGGTGAAGGCGGGGACCATGGAGGTGCTGGCGGTGGGGGACGACGCCAAGCGGATGCTGGGGCGGACGCCGGGAAACATTGTCGCCATCCGGCCGCTCAAGGACGGGGTGATTGCGGATTTTGAGGTGACGGAAGCGATGCTGCGGCATTTTATTCAGAAGGTGCACAACCGGCGGGGGATGGCGCGGCCGCGGGTGGTGATTGCGGTGCCGAGTGGGATCACGGAAGTGGAAAAGCGGGCGGTCAAGGAGAGCGCGACCATGGCGGGTGCGCGGGAGGTGTACTTGATTGAGGAGCCGATGGCGGCGGCCATTGGGGTGGGTTTGCCGGTGCAGGAGGCGAGCGGCAACATGATTGTGGATATTGGCGGGGGCACCACCGAGGTGGCTTTGATTTCCTTGAGTGGGATTGTCTACAGCCGCAGCGTGCGGGTGGCGGGGGATGAGTTGGACGAAGCCATCGTGCAATACATGAAACGGGCCTACAATTTGATGATTGGGGAGCGCACGGCGGAAGACATCAAAATTCGGGTGGGATCGGCGTATCCCTTAGCCAAAGAAGTGACCATGGAGGTGAAGGGGCGGGACATGGTGGCGGGGCTGCCCAAGACGATCAGCATTACCTCGCAGGAGGTGCGGGAGGCGTTGTTGGAGCCGCTCAACAGCATCATTGATGCGGTGCGGGTGACGCTGGAGCGCTGTCCGCCGGAGTTGTCGGCGGACTTGGTGGACCGGGGCATTGTCTTGGCGGGTGGCGGGGCGCTGCTGCGCGGGCTGGACAAGCTGCTTTCGGAAGAAACTGGATTGCCCGTGCATGTGGCGGAAGATCCGCTTAGTGCGGTGGCCGAGGGCACGGGGAAAGTGTTGAGCGAGTTGGCCTTCTTGCGCAAGGTGACCACGACGGACTCCTGAGCGGCGGGAGCTGGCTCCATCCTTCGCCCGTTGGCGGTGTCATGAGACGTTTCAATTTATTTGCCTTGTTGCTTTTTGTGAGCGCCCTCGTCTGGGTGTTCACTTTTGACACGCCGACGACCCGTGGGATTCAGGGGCGGGTGATGGCTTTCTTTTCTCCCTTCACGCGAGCGGGAGCGGCGGTGCAGGAGAAAGTGGTGGCCTCACATGAGCCCACGCCGGAGGCGGCGGAGCTCAAGGTGGAGAACGAGCGGCTGGCGTTAGAGAACGAGCGCCTGAAGCTGGTGGATCAGCAATTAACTGAGACGCGGGCGCAGTTGGGGCAGTTGAATGCGCTGTTTAAGTTCAACCAGCAGAGCGATTACCAGCTGACGGCGGCGCGCATCATGGTGCGGAAAAATTCGGCGTGGTTTCGCCAGGCGACGATCGACAAGGGATCGCAGCAGGGGCTGTCGGCGGGTAGTCCCGTGATCGTGCCCGAGGGCTTGGTGGGACGCGTGGTCAAGGTGGGGCCGGAGGAGTCGGAGATTCTTTTGGTGACGGATGAGCTGTGCAAGGTGGCGGCGCAGATTGAGGGGACGGCGGAGCGCGGGGTGCTGGAGGGGGTGCGGGTGAGTACGAGTCGGCGTCCGGACTTGCGGCTGCGGTTTTTGCCGCGGGACATCGATAAGAATTTGGTGGGGAGGAAGGTGTATAGTTTGCCCGACTACATTAGTTTTCCGCCCAATATTTTGCTCGGCACCATTGCCGAATTCCGTGCTGGTGACTATTCTACCGAAGCTGTAATCAAGCCTGCTGTCCAGAACTTGGACCGTTTGAAGTATGTCTTTGTGATGGGATTGGGCGCCGATGACAAAGCTGCCTCCAATCCCGTGCCGCGATGATCTTTACGCTACTTCTTTTTGCCTTCACGGGGCTGGCGCTGATTTTGCAGGATTTCATACCGGCCTTTGATTGGGCCTATGGTTCGCGGATTTTTTTGGTGCCGGTGGTTTTCTTTGCGGGCGCGGTGAGTGTGCCCTTTCCGGTGATGTTATTGCTGGCTTTTGCCACGGGTTTTATTTGGGATGCGCGGAACTTGGTGAGTCCGGACTATGGAGAGAAGCTGGTGGCGGGGGTGGGCAACATCCATTTTGGGGACATTGGGCAGGTGGCCTATCAATTGGAGACGGCGATTCCGCAGAGCGGGGCCACCTTTGGGTTCTCGATCTTTTTGTATGCGCTGTTGGGGAGCTTCATGCAGGGGATTCGTCCTCTGTTTCGGAGGGGGCGCTGGGAATTGCCGGTGCTGATGAGTGGGGTGGGGACCTTTTTGTTGCTGCTGCTGGAGTTTCTTTGGATCAACTTTCGGCGCGGCGGGTTCGTTTTTCCGGTGGAGGTTTGGTATCATCTTCTGACGACGGCGTTGCTTTCGATGTTTGTGGCTCCCTTGATTTTCTTTTTGCTGGATACCTTAGCTCGGCTGAGTGGCTATCGCATCCGCTACACTGGGCTTTCCAACCGCCGCTGGGCTCCTCCGACATGATCACGAATCACCGCCTTCGCCTCTATTTGTTGGCCCTGGTGATCCTGGGCGGCTTTGCCTTGCTCATCTACCGGCTCTGGGGTCTGCAGATCAACCGGCAGGATGAATTCATCGCCAAGTTGCCCGAGACCGGCAAGGCCTATCAACGCATTCCCGGTCCGCGCGGCCGCATTTATGACCGCAATGGGATTCCGCTGGCGGACAACAAGGCCAACCTCGAGGTCGGGCTCAACCTGGCGGAGGTGGAGCGCTACTGGATGGAGGAAAATGCCAAAAAGCCGCCGGAGGACCGCCAGGAGCTGCCCAAATTTGTGTGGGGCCCGCGCCGCGATCCGGACACGGATATTTTGCGGATTTTGAATCAGACGATTTTTCCAAAGCTGGATGCGCTGAGCCTCTACATTCAGCCATCCGACAAAATGATCGACGACATTAGGATTTGGTATCGGGAGAACCGGGGGATCATTCCCTATCCCTATCAGAAAGCCCTGGATCGCGGGAATACCGAGGACTACCGGCGCTTTGCGGCCTATGCGGAATACGCCAATGAGCTGCCGGGGATCACCCTGCGGGATCGCTCGACCCGCATTTATCCGCTCAAGGCCTTGGGGGCACACGTGCTCGGCTATGTGAAGGCGGCGGGGCGGGAGCGGCCCGCAGATGAGGAAGCGACGCGCTGGCAATTTTTTGAGAATGACGACACCGGCATTGCGGGGGTGGAGAAAACGCTGGATGCCGACTTGCGGGGCAAGCCGGGTACGCGGGTTTATTTGAAGAATGAGCACGGGCGCCTCGCCGATGAAATCACCCAGGAGCGGGTGGAGCCGCTGCCGGGGGACGACGTTTATTTGACGATTGATGCCCGCATTCAGACCATTGCGGAGATGGCGCTGCGGGAGGCGATTTATGCGCCGGGGAAAATGGGGATTGGGCGGGGGGCGGTGTCGGTGGTGGATCCAAATACGGGAGAGATTTTGGCGATGGCTTCGGCGCCGTCGTTTGACCCCAATATTTTCATTCCCTTCATTCGGCAGGCGGATTGGGATGCCTTGCAGAAGGAGAAGAATCCGGCCTTGCCGATGGTGACGCGTTCGCTGAGCGCCTTTCCCCCGGGGTCGACGTTTAAGCTGGTCACGGGGATTGCGGCCTCGATGGAGGACAAGGCGGGGCGGAGCTTTAATTGTTCTGGCTATGTGAGTTATGGGGGGAGGCACTTTAATTGTTGGACGGTGCAGCAGCACACTTCGAGCCACGGGACCATTGGGATGGCGGAGGCCTTGAAGCGTTCTTGTAATTGTTATTTCTATCAGTGTGGCAATGCGGCGGGGATCGACCGGGTGGAGCAGGTGGCCAAGATGTTTGGGATCGGCTCCAAGTTGGGTATTCAATTAGACTACGCAATTAGCGATTTCATGCCTGGGCAGCAGTGGTGGGCGCAGCAGAACAAGGGGCCGTGGACATCGGCGAAGACGGCGAATGTTTCGATTGGCCAAGGGGAGGTGCAGGCGACGCCGCTGCACATGTCGCTGATTGCGGGGGCGGTGGCGGCGAACGGGAAAAGTTATCAGCCGACCTTGGTGCACCACCACGTGAAGCACAGCCGCAACAAGAGTGGCGACTTGATCCAGCAGCGCACCGAATTTGTTCCCAAACTGAAGTTTGATCTGCTGGACATGGGGGAGAACAGTGCCAAGGCCAAGGATCTGGCGACGATCCGGGAAGGCATGTGGAAGGTGGTGAACGATAAGTCTGGGGGCACGGGCAAGTTGGCGGCCTTGCCCTGTGGGGTAGCGGGCAAGACGGGGACGGCGCAGAAGTGGCGCGTCGACAAGGAGACGGGCAAGAAGATCGGGGACAACCACACGTGGTTTGTGGCTTTTGCGCCCTATGACGCTCCGAAAATCGCGGTCTGCGTGGTCATCGCCAACGCCAAGTCGGGGGGCGGCACGGCGGCGCCAGTGGCCAAGCGGGTCATTGAGCGCACCTTGGGCTTGGGGGATGGCAAGTTTGTCCAGGCGGTGGGGCCGATTGAGCCGGCGGTGGGCCATTTTGATTTCAGCGAGACCATCACCTACGAGGGCCAGGTGCCGCCGACGCTGGATCCGAGCGCAGAACCGGTCGATGCGGGCGAGCCCCTGGAGACAGGGGAGCCTCCGGATGAGCCGATTGTGGTCAAGCCGGTGGTGGAGGTGCCGGTGGTGGCACCTCGGGTGGAAGAGGACATCCGGGTGGGCACCCAGGAGTCTGGCATCCGCAAGAGCCAATTCAAGAAGCAGCCTGACTAAGTCGAACCCAGACCCTTTTTTTTTCATTTTCTCACCGAACCATTCCTGGCGCCTCGCGCGCTCTATCCCTGATCCAACCATGCTCTTTGCCGCAATGATAAAACGAATCCGTAGATTTTTTGGAGGTAACACTCCCTTCACCGAAGGCGTCCGCGTCGTCGTCAACACTGAAAAGCTCGAACAGCGCGTCGCCCTCGTGGAGAACGGCATGTTAGAGGAGTACACCATCGAACGCGCTGGCACCCAGCACATCGTGGGCAGCATTTATAAAGGCCGCGTGCGCAACATCGAGCCTGGCCTCAAGGCCATGTTCATCGACATCGGGCTGGAAAAGAATGCCTTCCTCCACTTTTGGGATGCGATTCCCGCCGCCGACAACGAGGAGGCCGAGGAAGGGGGGCGCAATGATATTGAAGAAATCGACCGCGGTGGCCGGGGCAAGGTGAAGAAGAAGAAGATCACGGCGCGGGACATTCCGACGCTTTACCCGGTGGGGGCGGAGCTGCTGGTGCAGGTCACCAAGGGCCCGATCGGGACCAAGGGGCCTCGCATTACGACGAACATTTCCATGGCGGGGCGTTTTCTGGTGTTGATGCCGCTGAACGACATGTTCGGGATTTCGCGCAAGATTGAAGAGCCGCGGGAGCGGGACCGCCTGCGCAAGATTTTGCGCAAGCTGAGCGTGCCGGAGGGCATGGGGGTGATCATGCGGACGGTGTGCATGGGCAAGCGGGCCCGCTATTTTGTGCGCGACTTGGCGATGCTGGTGGAGCAATGGGAGGCGATTTCCAAGGTGGCGGACACGCGCAAGGCGCCTTGCCTGGCGTTTCAGGAGCCTGACTTGATTGAGCGCACGGTGCGGGATTTCCTGACGGAAGACGTGGATGAGGTGATTTGCGACGACGAGGCCACGGCGGCGCGCATGCGGGATTTGGTGGGGCAGATTTCGCGCCGCTCGAAGAAGCGGATTCGCTGCCAGCGCACGGCGGAGCCGATTTTTGATATGCTGGGGATCCAGAAGCAGATCGACAACGCCTTCAACCGGCAGGTGTGGCTGAAGTGCGGCGGCTATCTGGTGATTGACGAGACCGAGGCCCTGATTGCGATCGACGTCAATACGGGGCGCAACAAGGGGACGGACGACTTGGAGAAGACGATTTTCCAGACGAACATGGAAGCGGCCGAGGAAGTGGCCCGGCAGTTGCGCCTGCGCAACATTGGGGGCTTGGTGGTGGTCGATTTGATTGATATGAAGAGCCGCCGCGACCAGCAGGCGGTGTACAAAGCCATGAAGGACCGTCTGCGCCGGGACAAGGCTAAGACGCAGGTGATGCCGATTTCTCCGCTAGGGCTGATGGAAATGACGCGCCAGCGGCTTCACGAAAGCTTGAGCACGGCGGTCTATGATCCCTGTCCGACGTGCCATGGCCAAGGCCGCATCAAGTCGACGGAGACGATGTCGGTGGAGCTGCAGCGGCGGGTGAATACCTTGATGCAGAAGTATCCTGACACCGAGCACGATTTGTTGATCACGGTGCATCCGGATGTCATGCAGCGGCTGCGCACCAAGGATGAAGCCTTGTTAGTGGATTTGGAGCGCCGCCACCACGGGCGCCTTTCCTTCCGGGCGGATCCTAACTTGCACCGGGAAAATATGACGATTTTGAATGCCCAGACGGGCAAGGAAATGAAGTAGGCGAGGTGGCCCGGCTGTCGGCGAACCTTGGTTTGCGGCAGCCGGGTCCGGCGGGGTGGGGAAGTGGCCGGGGCGCCGCGTTGCGGAGCGGGTCACCAGCGGATCACGCTGGCGGCCCAGGCGAAGCCGGCGCCGAAGGCGACGAGGAGGACGTTGTCGCCGCGTTTTAAGACCCCGCTGCGGGCGGCCTCATCGAGGGCGATGGCGATGGCGGCACCGCTGGTGTTGCCGTATTGTTGCAGATTGAGAAAGGCTTTTTCGGGGGGGAGGCCGAGGCGCTCGCGGATGGCGTCGACGATGCGGACGTTGGCTTGGTGGGGGATGATGAGGTCGATGTCGGCGGCGGTGAGGCCGGCGCGGGCGATGGCGGTTTCGCAGGCTTCGCAGGTGTTTTTGACGGCGGCCTTGAAGACTTCTTTGCCCATCATGTGGATGATGGGTTCGGGAATGACGGCGCGGTGTGGGGGGGTGGTTTGGGCGCTGCCGATGCCGGGGGCGTGGAGGATGCCGCTGAGGGTGCCGTCGCTGGCGAGGACGGAGGAAAGCAAGCCGGAGGATGGGGGGTCGCCGTCGCGGCGGCGGCGCAGGATGGCGGCGCCGGCACCGTCGCCAAAGAGGACGCAGGTGTTGCGGTCGGTCCAGTCGATCAGGGCGGAGAGTTTGTCGGCGCCGATGATGAGGGCGGTGGAGCGGTTGCCGCCGTTGATGAAGTGGCGGGCGATTTGCATCGCGAAGAGGAAGCCGGCGCAGGCGGCGCTGACGTCGAAGGCGACGGCCTGGGAGGCGCCGAGGTTTTGCTGAACGTAGCAGGCGGTGGAGGGGAAGAGGCTGTCTGGGGTGACGGTGCCGACGATGATGAGGTCGATTTCTGCGGCGGTGACGGAGGCGTTTTCCATGGCTCGCCGGGCGGCGTGGGTGCACATGTCGCTGGTGGTTTCGCCAGCGGCAGCGATGCGGCGTTCGCGGATGCCGGTGCGGCTGACGATCCACTCGTCGGTGGTGTCGACGATTTTCGCTAGGTCGGCATTGCTGAGGACCTTTTCGGGGACGTAGCTGCCGGTGCCGACAATGGTGGTGACGCAGGGGGACAGGTCGGGCGAGGAGTGGCTCATGCGGGGCGCAGCGGACCGGGTAGGGAGGTCCAGGGGTAGTCCTTGTGGAAACGCGGAAAGCCCCCCCCCGCAAGGCGAAGTTTCTGGGGGGTGGTGGGGAGGCGGTGCCTGAAAGAAGCGGGTCTCCGGGTGGGTTGAGGGAGGGGCGGGCGGCGGAGCTGGCCGGCGGTGGTTTTAAACTTTTTTATCCGATGCGTTTATTTTTTGTTAAGGGGGCTGCGGCGCGAGGTGGTTGGGGCGTTGGCTTTTTATGGGCGCTGGCGGCGGGATGGGCTTGGGGAGGGGAGGCGCTGCGGGACACCCGCGCGGACACGTGGGTGGGCAGCGATGCCTTGGGCCGGGTATTGCCTGGGGTGGGGGAGGTGGGACTGCCGCGGGCGGACCGCACCGTGGGGATGTTTTATTTTCTGTGGCTGGGGGCGCACGAGCAGGGCGGGCTGTACGACATTAGCAAGATTCTGCAGGCCAATCCGGAGGCGATGAGTCAGCCGGAGGATCCGCGCTGGGGGCCGCTCCAGGTGCCGCACCATTGGGGGGAGAGCCATTTTGGCTATTACCGGACGGACGACCGCTGGGTGCTGCGCCGTCACGCCCAGATGTTGGCGGATGCGGGGGTGGACACGCTTATTTTTGATGTGACCAACCAGGTCACCTATGCCCACGAATACCGGACGCTGCTGGAAGTGTTCGCGGAAGTCCGGGCGGCGGGCGGGCGCACGCCGCAGGTGGCGTTTCTTTGTCCGTTTGGGTCCCCTGCCAAGGTAGTTAGGGAGTTGTGGCGCGACTTGTATCAGCCGCGGCTGGGGGAGGCGCTGTGGTTTCGCTGGAAGGGCAAGCCGCTGATCATGGCGGATCCGGGGTTGCTGGGGGATGCGGCGGATCCGGAGGGGCAGGCGATTCGGGAGGCTTTTACGTTTCGGAAGCCGCAGCCGGACTACTTTAAGGGGCCGGGGACGGTGGAGCAGTGGGGATGGCTGGAGGTTTCGCCGCAGCATGTGTTTCGAGTGGCGGGGGAGGCGGAGCAGATGACGGTGGGGGTGGGGCAGAATGCGGTGGGGGGTCGGCTGGGTTCGATGAGCGAGGCAGGGGCGCAGGGGCGCAGTTTTCACCATGGGGCGATGGACCGGCGGCCGGGGGCGCTGCGCTTGGGCTTAAATGTGGCGGAGCAATGGGAGCGCGTCCGCCAGGAGGATCCGGCCTTTGTGTTTGTGACGGGGTGGAACGAGTGGATTGCGGGTCGATTTGCCGAATTCAATGGGGTGCGGCTGCCGGTGATGTTTGTGGATCAGTTTGATCAGGAGCACAGCCGCGATATTGAGCCGATGCGAGGGGGGCATGGCGA
>CALQKQ020000115.1 GCA_943331195.2 Akkermansia muciniphila
AAATCCGATTCACCACGTGAAAACACCCCGCCTGGGATCCATCGAAGAGAAAAGCGCGCGCAGGCATCGGAAGGAGGGGTCAGAAGCTTGATCGAATATAGCCTATCTAAACAAAAGATCCAGAGGGTTTATTCGCAAATCACCTGTTGGCAAATTACCTGGTAGATAGTAGAAAATTACCTATTACCTATTACCTATTACCTATAATCCGAAAAGTGGGCATCTTTGTGCAAATTACCTGGCACATTGCGAACTACCAGCGACCAGGTGAACTGGGCCGCCAACGGCTACCGCCTCCCCACCGAGGCCGAGTGGGAAAAGGCAGCGCGGGGCAACTTGAGCCGAAAGCGGTTCCCTTGGGTCGACTCCATTAGCCACCGCCAGGTGTGCGCAAATTACCTGGTACATTGCGGGCTTCCTATAAGCCGAAAAGTGGACATCTTTGTGCAAATTACCTGGCACATTGCGAACTACCAGCGACCAGGTGAACTGGGCCGCCAACGGCTACCGCCTCCCCACCGAGGCCGAGTGGGAAAAGGCAGCGCGGGGCAACTTGAGCCGAAAGTGGTTCCCTTGGGTCGACTCCATTAGCCACCGCCAGGCGTGCGCAAATTACCTGGTACATTGCGGGCTTGCCGCACGGCGGCCCGGCACTACCGCGACCCAGGCTTTCATGGCACGAACCTGGGTTTCCGCGTGGTGCGCAGCGTTGTTTCCTAACTAGCTCGGCGCCGGGGGCCGCGCCGAGGCGCGGAGGCGAGGACCGGGAGCGGCCCTCGCTTTTTCCCAGCGCTGGAAACGGATGGCGCGATGGATTGATTCGCGAGGGTTAGGCTAGGAGAGCGCCGCGAGGGTGCCTTGGGCGACTTGGTAGCGCTGGGCGGCGCGGGCGGGGCCTTCGAGCCAGCCGAGGTGGGTGGTGGTGATGAGTTTTTGGGAATCGGGGGGGAGGGCGGCGAGGAGGGCGTTGCGGCGATGGGGGTCGAGTTCGCCGAAGATGTCGTCGAGGAGGAGAATGGGGGGGTGTTGGCGGGCTTGGTGGAGGAGGGTGGCTTGGGCGAGTTTGAGGGCGAGGGCGATGGTGCGCTGTTGGCCTTCGGAGGCGAAGGGGCTGGCGGGGAGGCCGTCGAGGGCGGTTTGGAAGTCGTCGCGGTGGGGGCCGCAGAGGGTGAGGCGGCGGCGGGTTTCGTCGGCGCGGCGGGATTGGAGTTGGAGGTCGAGGTTATCGGGGTCGCCGCCGGGGAGCCAGGCGAGGGTGAGGGTTTCCGGGGAGGAGGAGCCGGGGTCGGCGGCGCGGATGGCGGCGTGGGCGGCGGCGGCGTGGGGCCGGAGATGGTCGATGAGGGTGGCGCGGAGGCGGAGGAGGGTTTGGCCGAGGGGGATGAGCACGGCGGTGTAGGCGTCGATTTCGGCCCAGGGCGGGGAGGGATCGCGCTTGAGGAGGAAGTTGCGTTGGCGCAGGGCTTTTTCGTAGGGGAGGAGGGCGCTGCGGTAATCGGGGAAGAGTTGCGAGCCGAGGAAGTCGAGGTAGCGGCGGCGGGGTTCGCTGGAGCCGGCGACTAATTCGAGGTCGCCATTGCCCATCCAGACGACGAGGCCGCTGGCGGCGAGATAGTCGGCGGTGCGGCGGGCGGGAGCGCCGTTGAGGAGGAGTTTTTTTTCGGGTCCGAGGGTGGTGTGGGTGAGCTGTTGGCCGCTGAGGGAGCCGGTGATGCCAAAGCCTGGGGAGCCGAAGCGGACGAGTTCTTTGGAAGAGGAGGTGCGCGGGGACTGGAGGCGGAGCAGGACGCAGACGGCTTCGAGGAGGGAGGTTTTGCCCTGGGCGTTGTCGCCGGTGAAGAGGGTGATAGGTCCCTCCAAGGGGCAGGAAAGCGCCTGGAAGCAGCGGAAGTCTCGCAGGCGGAGGGAGGTGAGCATGGCGGCGGGAAGGGAATCAGGTTGGAGTGGGAAAGGGGCGGCGTCGACCGCTGAAGCGAGGGGGCTTGCAGGGAAGCGGCGGGGCTTGCAGGGAAGGCTGGGGCGGATAGATTGGGCGACGATGATTGCTTTTAAAACGTTATTGCTGACTGGGTCGTTGCTGCTGGCGGGGCTGCCATTTTCGCTGGGCGCGGCGGAGGCGGAGGGGCGGGCGGTGCAAAGCGGGGCGGTGGAGTATCGCGAGGGATCGGTGGCATTGCAGGGCTGGGTGGCTCGGCCCGAGGGCTTGAGCCAGGCGGTGCCTGGGGTGTTGGTGGTGCACGATTGGACGGGGGTGCAGGCGTCGGCGAAGGAGCGGGCGGAGCAGCTGGCAAGATTAGGTTATGTGGCCTTGGTGGCGGATATTTATGGCAAGGGGGTGCGGCCGAGCAATCCCAAGGAAAGCGGAGCGGAGGCTGGGAAATACAAGGGAGATCGGGCGCTCTACCGGGCGCGCTTGCGCGCGGGTTTGGAGGAGTTGCAGCGGCAGCCGAATGTGGATGGCGGAAAGTTAGCGGCGATTGGTTATTGTTTTGGAGGCACTGGGGTGCTGGAATTGGCGCGGGCGGGCGCGGCGGTGCGGGGGGTGGTCTCGTTCCATGGGGGCTTGGATTCGCCGACGCCAGCGGACGGGAAGAATATTAAGGCGAAGGTCTTGGTGCTGCACGGCGCGGACGATCCCTATGTGCCCGCGGAGGGGATTGCGGCGATGATCGCGGAGTTCAAGGGCGCCAAGGTGGACTGGCAGATGGTGAGCTACAGCGGGGCGGTGCATTCGTTTACCAATCCAGCGGCAGGCCATGACAATAGCAAAGGAGCGGCCTACAATGCGGTGGCGGATGCGCGGTCATGGACGGCGATGCGGGCCTTTTTTGACGAACTTTTTGCGCCGGCGGCGAAATGAAGGATGCGCCCAGCCTAACGACGAGGGAGGAGGTGATGTTTTTTGACACCGACGCGGGCGGGGTGGTGCACAACATTGCCTATCTGCGTTTTATTGAGACCTGTCGCACGCGCTTGGCGGGGCTGATGGGGATGGACATGCGCGCGATGATGGCGGCGGGAGAGGTGCCGGTGGTGGTGCGGACGGAGATAGATTACCGGAGTCCGGCGCGCTTGAGCGATCACTTGGAGATCCACGGGGTTTTGGATTCCATGGAGCGGGCGCGGTTTTGGTGTCGCTTTGAAATCCGGCGGCGTGGGGAGGGGACGTTGCTCGTGACTTGTCGGCAGGCGCTGGCTTTGGTGCAGTTGGCGACGGGGCGGCCGCAGCGCTTGCCCGCAGACTGGCGGGCGCGTTATGGGACGGGGGCGCAAGCTTAGGCCGAGGGGGGCGAGGTTGCGATTGCCGGAAGGGAGAGGCGAGGCAGGATGGGGTCAATGGCGTGGCGCTTGATGGAGGAATTGCAGGAGGATCCGGTGGTGGTGACGGGGACGGGTGCGTGGTCGGGTTGCGGGCGCGGGTCGGGGGCCTTGGTGGCGGCGGCGCGGGAAGGGCGGCAAGGAGGGCAGTGGCTGGAGGTGGGCGGGCAGCGCTATGCAGGATGTTTGGTGGAGGAGGGCGCGGCGGGCGGGCGGGGGCTGCGCTTGGATCCCAGTGTGCGCTTGGCTTTGGCTGCAGCGGCGGAGGCCTGGCGGCAGGCCGGCCTGGAGGCGGCAGGCGGCTGGGTCATGGATGGGGCGCGGGTGGGCGTGGCGGTGGGGACTTCGCGGGGATGTCAGACGCAGTGGGAGGCCGCGCGCGAGGCTTTGGCGAGCGGGCGTCGGGTGCGGCCGACCATGGCGGCGACCACGACCTTGGCGGCCCTGAGCGGGGCGGTGGCTCAGCAAGTGGGGGCGCGGGGGCCGGGGATGACGCTTTCGGCGACCTGCGCGTCGGGGGCGGCGGCGATCGCTTATGCAGCCGAGCAGTTGGTGCTAGGCCAAGCGGAGGTGATGCTGGCTGGAGGGGCCGAGGCGCTGCGGCGCGGTCTGGTTTTTCCAGGGATGGCGGCGGCGGGGGTGCTGGGGTCACATGAGGAGGCCGGGCGGGTGTGCCGACCGTTTGAGACGTCGCGCGATGGATTATTGTTGGGGGAGGGCGCGGGATTTTTGGTTTTAGAGCGGGCCTCCCACGCGGCGGCGCGGGGGGCGGTGGCGCTGGGTCGCTTAGCGGGCTGGGCGCTGCGGGTGCACGATGCGGCGGGGAAGACGGGGCTGAGCGAGGACGGAGCCACGCTGGCGGAGGCGATGCGACAAGCGCTGCAGTTGGCGGGAGGAGGCGAGGTGGCTTATGTCAATGCGCACGGGACGGGGACGCGCTTGAATGATCTGGCGGAAGTGGCGGCGCTGCGAGCGGTGTTCGGGGATCGGCTGCCGTCGTTGAGCAGCACCAAGCCGGTGACAGGGCATTGTTTGGGGGCGACTCCGGCGCTGGAGGCGGTTGTGGCGCTGGGGGCTTTGCAGGGGGGGTGGCTGCCGCCGCAACTGGGGCGAGGGGAGTTGGATCCAGCTTTGGGTCGCGTGGACGTGGTGCGTGAGGCGGAGCGGCCGATGGGGCCAGGCTGGGTGGTGTCGAATTCTCTAGGATTTTGGGGATACCATGGCGTGCTGGTTTTCGGGAAGGTCTGAGTTGATGTGGCAGGGGTGCGGAAGCTTAAGCATGCTTGGAAAATGAGCGGTAAGTCCATTGGGCGTGAGTGATGATTATTTAGGGCTCTTCGGGCGGTATTGGGAGCTTTGCGCGCGCTCTGTGGGGGGGAGGGCCTTGGTGCCGCCCTCAAAGGGAGGAGTCCCCTCTGGGATGCGGGCTCCGGGCACTGCTCTAGGGCCGCGTTGAGGCGACGGAGGCGACGGAGGCGACGGAGGCGACGCGCTCATTTTACCAGGTAATATGCGGGGTGGAGGGGGCCGCGCTCCATTTGCGAGCAAAGAACCGGCGCGGGCGATGGAAAGGGGGCGTCGCATGTTGGCGCGGCGCGATCGCTCGAGGCGCCGCCAATGACGAGGTCACTGGCGTTGGGTCAAAGCACAACGCCTTAGGCTTCTTAACTTGTTCTTGTTGCGTAACTTACGCAAGAGTTATTCAGGAAGCGCTTATTTCACCAGGTAATTTGCGGGGTGTTGGGAGCTTTGCGCGCGCTCTGTGGGGGGGAGGGCCTTGGTGCCGCGCTCAAAGGGAGGAGTTCCCTCTGGGAGGCGGGCTCCGGGCACTGCTCTAGGGCCGCGTTGAGGCGACGGAGGCGACGCGCTCATTTTACCAGGTAATTTGCGGGGTGTTTTGGGTCAAGGCACAAGCCTTAGGCTTCTTAACTAGTTGTTGTTGCGTAACTTACGCAAGAGTTATTCAGGATGGGGCAATGGGGGAGGTTTATCGGTGGCGATGGGGGCGTGGCGGGGGCGGGGGTGAGTTCATTTCATTTGTTTCCAGGCGGCCATGGTTGCGGCCAGCACCTGGGCGGGGTCGCCGGCGATGCCGTATCCTTGAAAGCCGATGGGGCCGGTGTAGCCGACGCGCTGGAGTTTGCGGAGCAAAGCGGGGACATCGTAGGTGCCTTGGCCGAGGGGTTGGATGAGGCGATCCCAGGAGAGGTTCTGGGTGTCGCCGCCATCGGCGCCATGGAGGGTCACGAAGTCGAGGCGGGGTTGCGCGGCTTGGAGCAGGGGTTCGGGGTCGCGGGAGGAGCCTTCGACTTTGAGCCAGTGGCAGAGGTTGAAGGTGATGTTGAGGTTGGGTTGGTTGAGGCGGTTGGCTAGGCGCAGGGCGTCTTCGACATGTTCCAGCCAGCAGCCGGCGTGGGGGTAGAGGGAAATGCGGACGTGGTGGGCGGCGGCGTAGGTGGCGAGGTCGCTGAGTTGTTGGAGGGCGAGGGAATCTGCGGCGGGGTCCTGGCGGGTGAGGGCCTGGCGGCTGCGGGAGACCTTGGCTAGGGCGAGCCAGAGGGTGGCCCGGCTGGGGGACATGGCGTCGATTTTGCGGCGAAGGTCTTCCGTTAGAATTGGCGAATCATCCGTTAGTTCTAAAGTGAGATAGCCGTTGTAGAACGTCAAACCGGCGGCGGCGAGGGCTTGGGCCATGGGGGCGTCGCCGGCTTGGCCGGCGAGGCCGCGATAGCCGAGGCGCTGGAGCAGGGGGACCACGGTTTCGGGGCGACCGCGGGCGATGGTATCCATGGCGAAGAAAGGATTGCTGGGTTGGGCGGCGCAGGGAAGGGCGGCGGCGCAGCACGCGAGGAGGATAGGGAGGGAACGGAACATGGCAGGATGAGGGCATTGTTCCTGCAAAAGGAGGCGGAGCAACGCCAACTCCCGGTTTGACTCCCGGTTTCATCCCGTTAAAGTCCCGCCTCCCCGGACCGGACCATTCGGGCGCTCACTTCATCGCCCTACCCGGCGGCAGCGCTTTTCCGATCCACTTCGAGACCACCCATCCAACCTAGCAGAACTCATCCATGGCTACCAAGAAAAAAGCAGCAACTCCGGCCAAGGCCGCCGGCAAATCCGTCAAATACGTCTACACCTGGGGCGACAACAAAGCGGACGGCGACGGCTCCATGAAGGCCCTCCTCGGAGGCAAAGGGGCGAACCTGGCGGAAATGACCCGCATTGGGCTCCCGGTGCCTCCCGGCTTCACCATCAGCACGGAAGTCTGCACTTATTTTTACGACAACAAGAAGAGCTATCCGGCTTCGCTGCAGACTCAGATTGAGGCTGGGGTGAAGAACATGGAAAAGATCATGGGCTACAAGTTTGGCGACGCCAAGGGCTTCCCCTTGTTGGTGGCGGTGCGCTCTGGGGCGCGGGATTCGATGCCTGGGATGATGGACACCATTCTCAATCTGGGCTTGAATGACCAGACGGTGTTGTCGCTGGCGGCGGCTACGGCCAACGAGCGCTTTGCGTGGGACTGCTATCGCCGCTTCGTTCAAATGTATGGCGACGTGGTCATGGGGGTGCAGAAGTTGGAAGGGGAAGACCACGAGCCGTTTGAGACCATCATTGAGAGCTTCAAGCACGAGAAGTATCACCGGGATTTGGTGGACAGCGAATTGACGGCAGCGGACCAGCAGGAGTTGGTGAAGCGCTTCAAGGGGCTGGTGAAAGAGCGCACCGGCAAGGGCTTCCCTAACGATCCTTGGGAGCAGCTCAAAGGAGCGGCGGGTGCGGTGTTTGGATCGTGGATGAATGACCGCGCGATCGTCTACCGCCGCAAATACAACATTCCTGCGGAATGGGGCACTGCGGTCAACGTGCAGGCGATGGTCTATGGGAACACGGGGGAAACGTCGGGATCCGGCGTGGCCTTCACGCGGAACCCGGCGAATGGGGTCAATGAATTTTATGGGGAATTCCTCATCAACGCCCAGGGCGAAGACGTGGTGGCCGGGGTGCGCACGCCGGAGCCGGTGAGCCGCCTCAAGGCCGCGATGCCGAAGCCTTATGCGGAGCTGATGAAGGTCCGCGCGGTGCTGGAGAAGCACTTCAAGGACGTGCAGGATGTGGAATTCACGGTGCAGGAAGGCAAGCTGTTCATGTTGCAGACGCGCAATGGTAAGCGCACGGCGGCGGCGGCTTTGAAGTTCGCGGCGGACATGGTGAAGGAAAAGCTGATCGACTGGGAAACGGCGGTGCTGCGCAATCCGGCTGATCAATTGGACCAGTTGCTGGCGCCGATCTTCGATTTGGCCGACGTGGCCCAGGCCACGTGTATCGCCACGGGCCTGCCGGCTGGACCTGGCGCGGCTTCTGGCAAAATCTACCTCAATGCCGACCGCGCGGCGGCGGCGGAAGCCAAGGGCGAGAAGGTGCTCCTGGTGCGCAATGAGACGTCCCCTGAGGACCTTCGCGGCATGATTGCGGCGGAAGGGATTCTCACGGCGAAGGGGGGCGTTTCCTCCCATGCGGCCTTGGTGGCTCGTCAAATGGGCAAGGTCTGCGTCTGCGGGGCTTCGGCGCTCGAAATCGACTACGACAAAAAAACCGTTAGTGCTGCGGGACAAACCTTTAAAGAAGGGGACTTCCTCAGCATCGACGGCACGGCGGGGACGGTTTACGGCGGCCAGCTCAAAACGGCGCCTTCGGAAATCATCACTGGGATCGTCAGCAACGACAAGGCTTCGCAGAAGACGGAGAAGTTCAAGAACTTCCTCCAACTGATGGAGTGGTGCGAAAAAGCGAGCCGCCTGGCGGTCCGCACGAACGCGGATACTCCGGAGCAAACCCGGATTGCGTTGGCCTTCGGGGCCACGGGGATCGGCCTCACCCGCACGGAGCACATGTTCTTTGAAGGCGACCGCATCGACGCCATGCGCGAGATGATCCTAGCGACGACCTTGGAAGGGCGCCAGAAGGCGCTGGCCAAGCTTCTCCCCTACCAGCGCGAAGATTTCACTGGCATCTTCACTGCTCTGAAGGGATTGCCGGCGACGATTCGCTTGCTGGATCCTCCTCTCCACGAATTCCTGCCACACGACGCCAAGTCGCAGAGTGAGCTGGCGCACAAGCTGGGCGTCAAGGTGGAGTCCATCACCCACCGGGTGGCGCAACTGCATGAATTCAACCCCATGTTGGGCCACCGCGGCTGCCGCCTCGGCATCGCCTATCCTGAAATCACGGAGATGCAGGCCCGCGCGATCTTTGAAGCGGCGGCGGACGTCGCCAAGAAGAAGATCAAGGTGAAGCCTGAAGTCATGATTCCGCTGGTTGGGTTCAAGAAGGAATTCGACCTCCAGGCGGAAATCGTGCACGCCACGGCGGCCAAGGTGATGGCGGAGAAGAAGATCAAGTTCGACTATCAAGTTGGCACCATGATCGAAGTGCCTCGGGGGGCGCTCACGGCGGACGAAATCGCGGTCAACGCGGAGTTCTTCAGCTTTGGCACCAATGACCTGACGCAGACGGCGCTGGGCATCAGCCGCGACGACATGGGGAACTTCCTCATGCCTTACACCGAGAACGAAGTGTTCAAAAAGAACCCCTTCGCCACCTTGGATGCGAGCGGCGTGGGCCAGCTGGTGGAAATCGCGGTGGCCAAAGGCCGGGCGACTCGGCCGGACATCAAGCTGGGCATTTGCGGCGAGCACGGCGGCGATCCGGACAGCGTGAAGTTCTTCCACAAGGCCGGATTGGCCTATGTCAGCTGCTCGCCCTATCGGGTGCCGGTCGCTCGCCTAGCGGCGGCGCAGGCGGCGATTGAGGAAAAGCGCGCGGCGGGAGCGGTCAAGGCTCCGGCTAAAAAAGCGGCGAAGAAGGCCGCGAAGAAGAAGTAAGGGAGGAGCCGCCTGCGGTTTTCTCTAACAACGCCGCCCCGGTCGAGTTTGACCGGGGCGGGTTTGCGTTGGGGGCGGGGGGTGGGGCGGGGCCGGGTTAGGGGGCCGTAGGATTTGCGGGTGGGGGCTTGGAGCCAGTGGCGG
>CALQKQ020000116.1 GCA_943331195.2 Akkermansia muciniphila
GAGGGCCTCTTCTTTTTGAGCTAGGGCGGCGACGAAGGCGAGGTATTCTGGGGATTTGTCGGGCAGGCCGAGCAGCGGTTTTTCGCCCGGCTCTTGGCTGCTAGCGAAGACGCCGTAGAGAGAATAGTAGTCGGCGGTGGGGATGGGATCGAACTTGTGGTCGTGGCAGCGGGCGCAGCTCACGGTGAGGGCTTGAGTGCCGCGGAAGACGACGTCGAGACGGTCGTCGATGATGTCGGGCTCGGCGTTGAGAAAGCGGCGGCCCAGTGTTAGGAACCCCATCGCGGCCAATTCCTGAGGCTGCTTGTCCCAATCGGTGACTTGATCGGCGGCGATTTGGCGGATGAGAAATTGGTCGTAGGGAAGGTCCTCGTTGAAGGAGCGCACCAGCCAATCGCGGTACGTATAAGCATAGGCGTAGCGGCGCTCCTCTTGGAAGACGTAGCCCTTGGTGTCGGCGTAGCGGGCGACGTCCATCCAGTGGCGGGCCCAGCGCTCGCCGAAGTGGGGGGAAGCGAGGAGGGCGTCGACGAGGCGGGGCCAGGCGTCAGGGGCGGCGTCGGCGAGGGCGGCTTGAATTTGGTCCTGAGTCGGGGGCAGGCCGGTGAGGTCGAGGTAAGCGCGGCGAACCAGGGTGGCGCGGTCGGCCTCCGGGGAGAGGGTGAGGCCGACGGCTTCGAGTTTGGCGAGGACGTGGGCGTCGAGGGCTTGGCGAATGCGGGGGGCCGCCTGCACCGTGGGAGCAGGGGGCGGCGCGACGGGGAGGAAGGCCCAGTGTTGGCGCCAATGTTGCGAGGCGGGAGCGGGGGGCGCTTCGGGGGGCCAGGGGAGGCCCTGTTGCACCCAATCGCGCAGGGTGGCGATGGCTTCGGGGGCCAGTTTGGGGGCCTTTTTGGGCATCGGTTCGCTGCCTTCGGCGTGCTGGATGGCCTGGATGAACTTGCTGGCGTCGGGCTGACCGGCTTGGGCCGCAGGGCCGTAATCGCTGCCTTTGAGGATGGCGGCGCGGGAGTCGAGGCGGAGGCCGTTGGCTTGTTTTTCCGGGCCGTGGCAGGCGTAGCAGTGCTCCGCGAGGAGGGGACGGACCTTGGTTTCAAAGGCCTGCAGCTGCTCGGCGGAAAAATCATCAGCGCGGGCCCCGGCGGCGGGAAGGCAGGCCAAGGCTAGGGCGAAGCATGTGCGGAAGGAAGACATAAGGGGGCTTTGAGGTACGCTTGCTGGGTCCGGCTAGTTTCGCGGATCCGGGGGCAGGGCTGGGGGGCAGGGCTGAGGGGCAGTCGTTTGGGAGCGAGGTTTTCTTGGTCAGTGCAAACGTGGCCGAGTGGTGTCAGAGTGGGGCATGAATGATCCTACCCCAGGTCGAAGCGTGTCGGCCGTCAATGCGAAGTATGGTCGGCATCTGTTGTGGTTGGGGGGCGGGTTTGGGCTGCTCACGGTGCTGCTGGGGATCGCGCCGTGGCATCGGCAGGACTGGATTCTGGAAAACGCCTTGGTGGCGGCCGCGCTGCTCGTGCTGCTGACGATTTACCGCCATTTGCCCTTTTCCCGGCTTTCTTGGAGCCTGGTGTTTATTTTCCTGAGTCTCCACGAGGTCGGGGCCCACTACACCTACGCCGAGGTACCCTATCAGGCGTGGTGGCAACAGCTCACCGGGGCGGCGTCCGAGGGGGCGGGAGCGCTCGCCGCGGGGCGCAACCACTTTGACCGCGCCATCCACTTTTGCTATGGCTTGCTGTTGGCCTATCCGATTCGGGAGATTTTTTTGCGCCTGGCGCGGGCGCGGGGTTTTTGGAGCTATTTTCTGCCACTCGACCTAACGCTGTCAACTTCGGCGCTCTATGAGTTGATCGAGTGGGGCGCGGCGGAAGCCTTCGGGGGGGACTTGGGGATTGCCTATCTCGGGACTCAGGGCGACCCCTGGGATGCGCAAAAAGACATGGCCATGGCCGCGCTGGGGGCGCTGATCGCGCTAGCCATCACCTTTGCGGTCAACTTTCACTACCAGCGGGACTTTGCCCGGGAGTGGGCGGAGAGCTTGCGCATTGTCGCGGAGGAAGAGGCAGCAGCAGAGGACGCAGCTCGGTAAACCGCGGGTAGCGGCGATCCTCCGCAGGCGAGGGATCTACTGCGGCGCGTTGCTCCTTGCACGACACGCGGGCCCTGCTCAGGATAAGCACCACTAGCTCTCCTCAATTTTAACGACGCCTGGGACAGGCCCGTCCGCGACGCCATCGCAGGCATCAAAAAAAATGAAACTCTCCGCCCTTAGCTTGTGTCTTGTCGCGCTGCGCAGCATCCTCCTTCCCGCCGCGTCTGCCGAAGCGCCTTGGTTCACCCGTAACCTCATCGGCATGGAAGTCGGTCCGACGGGCGCGCAATTCGGCAACAGCGATGCTAAAGACACTCGCTACTGCGCCCACTTCGACGGACGCGAAATCGTCCGGGCCGCCGTGGCCGCGCACAGCGGATATTTAGTGCTGTGGGTTCGCGACGGTGACTATGCCTACTACGACTCGAAGCTGCTGCCCAAGGCTCCTGGACTCGGCACGCGCGATCCCCTGCGCGAAGCCATAGCGGAGGCGCAGACGCACAAACTTCCCCTCATCTCCTACTGCGTGGTGCAACAGGCCGGGCATTTTCTAAAGGCGCATCCGGAGTTTGCCATGCGCGGCGCCGACGGCCAGCCGCTGGGCCGGTTCTGTTTCAACTCCGGCTACCTCGAAGCCATGAAAAGCATCGTCGCAGAACAACTCGCCTATGGCATCGCCGGATTCCACATCGACATGCTCGACCAGGGTTTCGGTCCCCCATACGGTTGCTGGTGCGAATCGTGTCAGGGCGCGTTCCAAAAGCAGTTCAGCAGCCCGATGCCGAAGGGCGCGACCTGGGACGCGGATTGGGATCGGATGCTGCAATTCCGCTACGCCACCAGCGACCGCTTCGAGCAAGCACTGACGTCCCACATCAAGTCCATCAACCCAGCGGCCACGGTTGATTTCAACTACCACGGCAATCCGCCGTTCAGTTTTGAACTCGGTCAGCGCCCCGTGCAGCACGCCAACAACGGCGACTTCGTCACCGGCGAAACCGGCGTGTGGGGCTTCAGCGCCCTAACCGTGGGATTAAACGCGGCATTCTATCGCGCCGCCACGCCGGGCAAACCCGTGCAGGTAGCCATGCAACGTGGCGTGCGCATGTACCACGATCAGACCACCCGGCCGCTCGCCGACATCCGCTGGGAACTGTTCACGCTTCTGTCGCACGGCACCTTCGTGACCATGGTCGACAAGACCGGATTCGATGGCTCCCTTGACCCGGCCGCTTACGATCGGATAGGCGCGGCGTTTCAGGAAGCCCAGGCGATGGGCGCGCACTTTGGGCAACCGCCCGTTGCGGAAGTGGGTCTCTATTACAGCAGCCGCTCGCGTGACTGGCTGGGTCGGGAACAACCGATGGCATGGATGCAGAGCTTTCTCGGCGCGCACAAGGCGATGACCTATGAACACATCCCGTTTGGCGTGATCCTCGATGAGAATGCCAACTTGGAAATACTGCGTCGATTCCCCATCGTGCTAGTGCCTAACGCGGGCATTCTTTCGATGAACGAAATCGCTCTGTTCCGCCAATACCTTGAAGGCGGTGGTAAGTTGCTCGTGACCGGGCACACCGGCCAGTTCGACCAGATGGGGCAACCCCTCGCGGAATCGACGATGAGCCCACTCATCGGAGCAAAGGCAACGGGGCGATTGGAGTCGACCGACAACTGGGTGCGCTTCCCGAATGGCCCCGGGGGCGATGAGGTGGTCGGGGGCGCGCTGCGGCGCGACTGGCCCTTTCTGGTCAAAGGCCCCGCCACCCTTTACGAGACCACCACGGCACGCCCCGTCGGCGAACTGCTCAAGCCCCATCGCACGACGCGCCAAAGGGAAGGCAAAGAAGGCACCGACTCGCCGATGAGCGCCGATCGTCCGGTCGGCCCCGCCATGCTTGTCAACCAAATCGGCCAGGGAACCGTCCTAACCTTCGCTGCCTCGCCCGATTTCGCGACGGCTAGCGAATACCACACCGTCGAAGCGCGCCGCCTCCTCACCAACGCGGTCCGTTTCCTCAATGCGTCGCCCCGCGTCCGCATCGAGGCCCCAGCGAACGTCGAGACGGTCGTCACCGACGATCCTACCAGCCGCACCCTGCGGGTTCACTTCATCGCCTACAACCCGACACCGCAGACCCTGCCCGCGAAGGAGCGACCCTACGCCCTCCCCGGTCTGATTGAAGATGCGCCGATGTTTCGCGCGAGCATCGTTACCCAAGAAACCCTGACGAAGGCCTGGGCCTTGAACCCCTCGACAGAACTTAAGCGCGACGGTCAGCGAGTCGGGGTCGTGATCAACGACATCCACGAAGTGGTGTTGCTGAGTTATTAAACGGGCGAGGGAAAAAAGGAGCGGGGGTTTTCTAACCCCCGATTTAATGAAAAAGGGGGACCGGAATGTCCCCCCTCCTTTTCCTCCAAGACCTGCTCGACACCGAGGTGCGGTAGTTCCCCCCACCGCACGCTGAGGGCGCGGGGGCCTTGGTCGGGCAGTTCCGCCAGCTTCAGTACGACATGTATGGCCACCCGGAATTCGTCGGGCCCCTGCGCCACCGGGGCAAGTTCTTCGACCAGGGGCAGCGCGAGCGCGACCTAGCCCTGATCCATGGCGACGACCCGGCGCGCCCTGTTTACGGAGTCACCGCGCCGTCAGCCTCTCACAACGAGCACGAAGGCCTGCCGAAGCATGTCGTCTTTCTCGTCAACGGCATCCCCGTGCTGGCGATCGAGTGCCATTCGGCGGAGTCTGGAGAAACCGGAGGGGGGACATTCCTGTCCCCCATTGCGAAGGGGCTTACTGAACTGCGGCGGCGGTGGCGGGCGGCGGGGGGATTCTCTTGGAAAAAAGCAGCGGGGCGGCGCGTCATGGGAGATGCCATGATGCGCCAGATCTTCCTTTCTTTATTCGTGGCCGTGACGGCCCTTGCCGCCGAGCCTCCCCGGGAGCGGCGCCTGGTGTTTTTGGGGGACAGCATTACGGCGGCGGGGGGCTATGTGGAAATCATTGAGGCGGCGCTGATAGCGGCGCACCCGGAGACGGTTTATGAGGTCATTCCCTTGGGATTGCCGAGCGAGACGGTGTCGGGCTTGAGTGAGGAAGGGCATGCCGGCGGGCAGTTTCCCCGGCCGGATCTGCACGAGCGCTTGGGTCGGGTGTTGGAGAAGACGCGGCCGGAGTTAGTGGTGGCGTGTTATGGGATGAACTGCGGCATCTATCATCCCTTGAGTGAGGCGCGGCGCCAGGCTTTTGAAAAGGGCATGGCCAAGCTGCACCAGCAGGCCAGTGCGGCGGGCGCGCGGGTGATTCATCTGACGCCGCCGATTTTCGATCCCCTGCCGAGTTCGGTGCCGCTGTTGCCCGCTGGCTTGGCGGCCTATCCTCGGGCGTATCAGGGCTACAACGAAGTGTTGGACGCCTACAGCGCTTGGTTGCTGGAGCAGCGCGCCCACGGCTGGGAAGTGTTGGACTTGCACGGTTTGATGAACCGGACTCTAGCGGAGCGCCGCCAGAGCGACCCCCAATTCACCTTTTCCCCAGACTGCGTGCACCCGAACGCGGCAGGCCACCGCCTCATGGCCCAACCGCTGCTAGAGGCTTGGGGCTTGCAGGCGGGGGCGGAGGGGGCTCCGCTCCATCCGGAAGGGGCGGCGATTTTGGCGGCCGTGCAGCGTAAGCAGGCGGTGCTGAAGCCGGCTTGGCTCAGCCACACGGGGCATCGCCGTCCCGGAATGGCGGCGGGCCTGCCACTGGCGGAGGCGCAGGCGCAGGCGGCGCTGCAAGAGGCGGAGGCGCGCCGCTTGGCGCGGCGCGGGGAGGCGGCGCTTTCGCTTCCGGGCAAGACGAGCGACTGGAATGGCTATGCGCGGCACGACTTTGAACTGGAGGGGCATCCCCTGATGGTGATCGCGCCGAAGGTGGCGGCGCCGGGACGGCCCTGGCTGTGGCACGGGGAGTTTTTTGGGCATCGCCCGGCCCCGGATATGGCGCTGCTCGGGAAAGGATTTCACATCGTCTATTTGCAAATCAACGACATGCTAGGGAGCCCGCCAGCGGTGGCTTTGTGGGAGAAATGTTATGCGGATTTGCGGGGTCGGGGCCTGGGTCCGAAGCCAGCGCTGGTGGGCCTGAGCCGGGGAGGGCTTTATTGCTATAACTGGGCGACGGCGCATCCAGATGAGGTTTCGTGCATTTATGGAGACGCTCCGGTTTGCGACTTCAAGAGTTGGCCGGGCGGGAAGGGAAAGGGGCCGGGGGACGCCGGCAATTGGGCGCTGGTGCTCAAGCTGTGGCCGTTTGCCGACGAGGCGGCGGCCCTGCGTTGGAAAGGCAATCCCGTGGACTGCCTCGCGGGCCTGGCGGAGCACAAGGTGCCCTTGCTGCATGTTTTTGGGGACGCCGATGAGGTGGTGCCCTGGGAGGAAAATACCGGCTTGATCGCCTCTCGCTACCAAGCGCTAGGCGGCTCCATCACCCTGATCCGCAAGCCGGGGGTGAAGCACCACCCGCATGGATTGGACGATCCGACGCCGATTGTCGACTTCATCGCCGCGCATGGACAATAGTCCGGCGACCGCGCGGGGGGAAATCAGTCATTGCTGACGGCGACATTTGCAGGCATGGCGGTAGCGGATAGCCTCATTATTTATGCCGATCCTCCGCCGCGAACTTTCTCCAGGTTGTCCTGTATTGGAAATCAATCATCCGGTGGTGCGCGCGCGGGTGGCGCTGCAGGGGGCGCAAATCCTGGGCTGGACGCCCAAGGGGCAGGCCCCGGTGTTGTACCTCAGTCCGCAGGCGGTCTGCCGTGCGGGCAAAGCGCTGCGCGGGGGAGTGCCGGTGTGCTGGCCGTGGTTTGGCCCGCATCCGAGCGACCCGGCGGGGCCGTCGCACGGGGTGGCGCGGACGCGCTGTTGGGAGCTCGGCCGGGTGACGGAGGACGCGGCGGGCGTGGAATTGCTCTTTATCCTGACGGATAGTGCAGAGACTCGGCTGCTGTGGCCGCAGGCGTTCCGCTTGGAGCTAACCCTGCGAATCGGGGCCGAATTGAAGCTTTCCCTGCGCATGGTGAATACGGGGGACTGCCCTTACACCGTGACGGGGGCGCTGCACAGCTATGTCGCGGTGGGGGACATTCGCCAAGTCCACGTGACGGGCCTGGAGGGAGCCGACTATCTGGACGAGACCGCGTCGCCGCCCCAGGTGCGGCGGCAGGAAGGAGCAATCCGCTTTGCCGAGGAGGTGGACCGGGATTTCCGCAGTGCCGCCCCGGTGCGGATTCACGACGCAGCCTTGGGGCGCGTCGTGGAAGTGGAGGGCTCCGGGAGCCAGTGCTGCGTGGTGTGGAATCCCTGGATTGATAAAGCCAAATCGCTAGCTGATCTGCCGGATGAGGGCTATGAGCGATTCGTGTGCGTGGAGACGGCCAATGCCTGGGAGGACCGGGTGGTTTTGGCGCCGGGGGCGGAGCATGTGCTGAGCACGGTGCTGCGTTTGGTGTGAGGGAATTTTTTAGCGCGGGCGGCCGATTTGGCTTCTGTTGAGGGAGGGGCGCGCTAGGTTGCGGAAATGCGGCGTTCTCTTTTTCTGGTGGCTTTAGGGCTATGGTTGGGGGGCAGCGCGGCGGTGGCGGGGCCCAATGTGGTGCTTATTTATACGGATGATCAGGGCTACGGCGATTTGGGGGTGCAGGGGGCGAAGGGGTTTGCCACGCCGCATTTAGACCAGATGGCGGCGGAGGGAATGCGGTTTACCGATTTCTATGTGGCGGCACCGGTGTGTTCGGCGTCGCGGGCGGCGCTGCTGACCGGTTGTTATCCGGTGCGGGTGGGGATCCACGGGGCCTTGGGGCCAAAGAGCTCGGTGGGGCTGCATCCGGATGAGACGACCCTAGCGGAAGTGCTGCGGGCCCGGGGTTATGCCACGGGGATGTTCGGCAAGTGGCATCTGGGGGACCATCCGGATGTGTTGCCGACGCGGCAGGGGTTTGAGGAATACTTAGGACTTCCCTATTCCAACGACATGTGGCCGGAAAATCCGAACGCGAAGCCCGGGAGTTATCCGGCGCTGCCGCTGCTAGAAGGCGCGGGGGTGGCGGATGCGGAAGTGAACGCGGCGGAGCAAGCCACCCTGACGACGCGCTATGCGGAGCGGGCCGTGGCCTTCATCCGCCAGCACCGGGAGGTTCCCTTTTTCTTGTATGTGGCCCCTTCCATGCCGCACGTTCCGCTGTTTGTGAGCGATCGCTTTAAGGGAAAGTCGGCGCAGGGGCTCTATGGCGATGTGATGGAGGAAATCGACTGGGCGGTGGGGGAAATTCTCGCCGCGCTAAAGGAGAGCGGACTCGACCAAAACACCCTCGTGATGTTCGCTAGCGACAATGGGCCGTGGTCGATTTACGGGAACCACGCGGGCAGCGCGGGGCCGTTTCGGGAGTCGAAGGGGACCTGCTGGGAAGGAGGGATTCGGGTGCCTTGTTTGATGCGCTGGCCGGGGAAGATTGCGGCGGGGTCGGTCTGCCGGGAGATGGCTGGGACGATTGACGTGTTGCCCACGGTGGCGGCACTCTGTGGGGCGGCGCTGCCGGAGCGGAAGATTGACGGGAAGGATTTGGGGCCGCTGTTGCGGGGCGAGGCGGGGGCGAAGTCGCCGCACGAATCGCTCCTCTTTTACTATGGGGTGCATGAGTTACAGGCGCTGCGAAGTGGGCCGTGGAAGTTGATCTTGCCGCATGCCTACCGGACCATGGAGCGGGTGGGGCGAGATGGCCTAACCGGGCGGCACGGGGTGGGCCAGGCGGGGCTAGAGCTTTATGATGTGGAGCGGGACCCTGGCGAAACCAAGAATGTGGCTAGTCAGGAGCCGGCCGTGCTGGCGCGGCTCGTGGCTTTGGCGGAGGCGGCGCGAGAGGAATTGGGGGACAAGCTGACGGGGGCGCCCGGTCGGGAGCGGCGGCCGGCGGCGGCAGTGAAGTGGCCGTAAGCCTAAAAGCGGGAGTTGAAACTCAACCTCGGGCTCATCTTCGTGATAAGTGCGGGAAATGAGCCGTTTTTCTTCGCCTCAGGAGGCTCACCCGTTGGGTGAGTCCCTTTCGCCGTCAAAAGCCCCCACCGAGTCTTGGCCGGTGGACCCGCCCGGCGGGCCGGGGCACCCCACAACGCGGAAATGTCATGAAAAAGCGCGCGATGTGGCTCGCCAATTAGGCCGCCCCTTCAGGGCTCGGTGCTCTTTTGGCTCGATTCCCAGGGCGTTGC
>CALQKQ020000117.1 GCA_943331195.2 Akkermansia muciniphila
CCTCCATGATCCACCTCGACCAGCGCTGGCAGTATATCTCCGAAGACTAGCCGCAGCACGCTCGCCCGCCAGGCGAATACACGCCAAGGCTCCCGCGACCCGCGAGGCCATCTGCCCGCTCTCCAAGCCCCCTCCCCTCGCTTCAACCAGACCACCCATCCCCGGCGCACGCACCTACCAGGGCCGCACACCGGAGACTAGGGTCCTCCCTTAACTAGATAAACAGTTCCAGTCAGAGAAAATAAAGCGCGCTGAAGCCAGCCATGCCGCTAGCCTCAGCGCGTCGCCACTTCAGTAACGCAATCGGTAATACCCCCGCGTCGCCTCTATCGGCACCACCAGCGAAGTCTCGCGCCCATTGGACGTCGCCCCCGCCGTCGATAACGTCGTCCAACTCAGCGGAGCCAGCGTGCTCGACGTCTCCAGCGTATATCCAGATGCCCTCGCCACCGAAGGCCAAGTCAACGTCAATTGCCCATCCTTCATCGCCGCCGCCAGCTTCGGAGCACTTCCGTCCGCCGGATCCATGCTATAGATCGCGAATTGATCGATGCCCCAATACCAACTCGCCGTTCCCGCAGAGGTAAAGCGAAAGCGCACCCGAGACTTTCCATCAGCCTCCGCCACGCGGAGAAATTCAACCCGCTTCGACTCGGTGAAGTCGTCGTTCACCCGCCCGCTAATTGCGTCCGCCAAGCCAGACCACTTCTCCGGCAAAACCCCAATAAAAGCACCGTAATAACCTCCCCGATATTCCCCAGTCTCCGGGTCAGTGTAGTTCGCGGCATCGCCCCGCGACGCGCTCAACGTCGCCTCGGCGTCGACCCCCCCGGCTTCGTTCATGATGAGATCTGCCGCATCCATCATATACAATGCCGGCAGCCAAGTGCCCCCACCATCAATCGAGTACTCCACGGCCGCGATGTTGTCTTGGTTTTGCTCATAGAGGCTGTGGAAGTATAAGTGAATGTTCTGGTGCCCCGTCAAATCATAATCCGGGCTGATCAGGTATTGCACCTGACTACCGCCCCGCTGGTCCGACTCCGCATAGAAATAGTTTCCATTCGCCAACGAAGTGACCCTAACGTTGTTCACATAGTTCTCCGCCAAAGAAGTGACGCGGCGAGGTCCTTCCCACCCCCCGATCTCGAGGGTCCGCTCCTTAGAAAGCACCACCCATCCCATGAAGGCCTGGGAATTGGGGTTGTTCAAATCCCAGCCGCTGCTGCTGTTGGAATACTGCTCCACCGTCCACCCGTGGTAATTCCACCGATTCGGCACCGGCACCAAACCTCCCAGCACCTCCTCCGTAAACTCCGTCGGCGGCTGCACCTGCTCCGCCCACGTGTCAAAACTCTCCTCAACAATCGGGGCATTGGGCAGCAGTAGATTGGTGTATTCCACCACCGTAAAGCTGTACTCTACCAACGCCGTCGCCTGGTTGGATCCCGCATTACCAAAAATCAGCTTAGCCTTGTGTTCGGATTTGCTAGTAAATAAGTTGGTCGGCCGATAGCGAACCGTGCTCCGCGTCCCCTCCCTCGCCACCACCGGCGTCACCGGCACATCGTCGATCCACAACTGCACCGAGGCCGGGTCCACCGGGCCAGCACTCCCATCCGCCAAGCGGTAGAAAAACTCCGGGCGCGGACTCACCCCAACCGCCCCCGCCCTCGGCTCTGCATACTCCGCAAAGGGGATATCCGCAGCCACCGACAGCTGCCGGTAGGCCAAAATAGCAGTGGCATCATTGGCCACATCATTGATCAAAGCCCGCGCCGCCGGCATTTCTGGATCCGCCTCATCCCTCTTGCCCACATACCACGAAACCTGAGCGCCGCCCCCGCCCTCCATGTAAATCAAGCGGAAGCCGTACGCCCCCGCCTGGCTAATCGTGAAATCAAAACTCGAATCGCTCGCGCCCCGCCCGCCATCATAGGAACCCAACTCTAAGGCCCCCAACTGATCGAGTGGGTTTTTCCCCGTGGTCACGCGAAACCCATCATCACTGTTAACCACCATGGTGTACGTGCCGGCCTCCAACACCAAATAAGTGATAGCCTCCATCGCGATGTTGTCGGTCGACCCCTCCATCCCAGGAATTCCCGGCATCGTGCCCGACTGCTCATAGTTGATCGCCCCGAATTCATGGTAGTAGCCATCCGCGGCAAAATTCGACATATCCACCAGATTCTCATACCCTAGCTGGGTCGCCGGATCCACCAGGCGCCCCGCCAATTGCGCTTCCGCGCGGCTCAACTGCGTCGCCAATTGCCCCGCCGCAGCGGTGGCTTGCACCATCTTAACTTGAAACCCTCCCGCAGCCGCGTCCACCGCCGTCGCCGCATGCGCAAAGCCACTCGGAACGATCGTCTGGGAATGCACCAAGGCCGCAAAACTAGGCCAAAGACATAGCACTAAGGCACCAGCATGAAATGGATAAAAGGTAGTTTTCATATCGTTTTTTTGTTGTTTTGATGCGAAAATTTTTAGCCCCCACCCGACGCGCGCCCTTCCCTTTCACCGCGCCGCCACCGTCGGCCCCCAGATTTTTAAACAACCTCTTGCTCATCATATATTCAGCCCTGAGCCGCCAGGGGAATCGAATGCCGCGTTTGATGCCCCCAGCGCCGCCCAAGCGATGTCCCTCTAGCACTGCCCGAAACACCATCCTTAAAAGTGGGAGAAGTCATTTTTATTGAATGAGTTTATGCGCAGCCCGCACCCACTCGCACTCCCTACCGCCCAGCGCTAATTTCCTCAGGTGACATTATTGAAACCGCTCGCACAGCTTCACTCCTTAAATGATAGTATGTGTCTTTCCTGCCACTTGCGAGCTTACCAGCTCGAATGATAGGTCTTCCCTTGGCAAAGCCAATCCAAGCCCGCGAAGCCCCTGGGGCAACCCGAACACCCCGCCGCAAAACCAACTCACCCTGTCGTTAGCCCTTCCCCATCGCCAAATCGCCGGCAAGACACCGCACCGGAATCATCGGTGCCCACCTAACCTCCAGTCGCCTTTTCCCTGCTAGGCGACCCACCGCGCGCCCCACCGCGCCGCCCCACCCCACAAAAAAAGGCCTGCCCAAGGTTTCCCCCGAGCAGGCCCCTCATCTCAATCAGGCCATCAGACTTCGCGGCGATCAGCCGCGCAGGTCAAACCGATCAAGGTTCATCACCTTGTTCCAAACCGCCACAAAGTCCCGGACGAACTTCTGCGACGCATCCTCCGAGGCATAGGCTTCGGCAATGGCCCGCAGCTGCGAGTTGGATCCGAACACCAAATCCACCCGGCTGCCCGTCCACTTGACCTTCCCCGTGGCGCGGTCTTTGCCCTCAAAGAAGTGCTCGCACATCGGGGACGGCTTCCACTCCGTGCTCATGTCGAGCAAGTTGACAAAGAAGTCGTTGGTCAGCGCTCCCGGCCGCGCCGTGAACACGCCCAGTTGCGGGAAACCGACGTTGGTGTCCAGCACCCGCAGACCACCCACCAGCACCGTCATTTCCGGAGCCGATAGGGTCAAGCGGTTGGCCCGGTCCAACAGCAGCTCTTCCGCGGGCCGGTCGTGTTCGTGACCAAAGTAGTTGCGGAAGCCATCCGTGGTCGGCTCCAACACCGCGAACGAAGCCGTGTCCGTCATCTCCTGACTGGCGTCCGTCCGCCCTGGAGAGAACGGCACCACCACATCTTGCCCCGCCTGCTTGGCCGCTTGCTCCACCCCCGCGCAACCGCCCAGCACAATCAAGTCCGCAATGGAAACCTGCTTCCCACCCGTCGCGCCCGCGTTGAAGTCCTGCTGGATCTTTTCCAAGACCGGCAAAACCTTCGCTAAAATCGCGGGTTGGTTCACTTCCCAATCCTTTTGCGGAGCCAAGCGGAGGCGCCCGCCGTTGGCTCCTCCGCGGTTGTCCGTCCCGCGGAACGTCGCGGCGGCCGCCCAAGCTGTCGATACTAACTGCGAGGAAGTCAGCCCGGAACCCAGGATTTTCCCTTTGAGCTCCGCGATGTCTTTTTCCTCAATCATCGGATAGCTAGCCTGCGGCACCGGGTCCTGCCACAACTGCGGAGGGGGCACCAAGGGCCCCAAACAGCGCACCACCGGCCCCATGTCGCGGTGGGTCAACTTGTACCACGCCTTGGCAAAGGCCTCGGCAAACTCGCCCGGATGCTCCAAGAAGCGCCGGGAAATCTTCTCGTAGCTAGGGTCCATGCGCAAGGCCATGTCCGTAGTGAACATCATGGGAGCATGGCTCTTTTTAGGATCGTGCGCATCCGGCACGCTGCCCTTGCCCGCGTCCCCGCGCGGAGCCCATTGCTGCGCCCCCGCTGGGCTCTTCACCAACTCCCATTCGAAGGCGAAAAGATTGGTGAAATACCCGTGCGACCAAGCTCGCGGCGTGGTCGTCCAAGCGCCTTCCAGACCGCTCGTGATGGTGTCCTCCCCATGGCCCTTGCCATGCTGATTCTTCCAGCCCAAGCCCTGCTCCGCGATCTCCGCGCCTTCCGGTGCCGGACCCACCTTGCCCTCTGGACTCGCCGCCCCGTGGGCCTTGCCAAACGTGTGCCCTCCCGCGATCAGCGCCACCGTCTCTTCGTCATTCATCGCCATGCGGGCAAAGGTTTCCCGGATGTCCTTGGCCGAGGCTAACGGGTCTGCCTTGCCATTCGGCCCTTCTGGGTTGACGTAAATCAAGCCCATCTGCACCGCCGCGAGCGGGTTTTCGAGCTTCCGCTCGCCACTGTAGCGCTCGTCTCCGAGCCACTTGCTCTCAGGCCCCCAATAAATATCCTCCTGCGGCTCCCACACGTCTTCCCGCCCACCAGCGAATCCAAAGGTCTTAAAACCCATCGATTCCAAGGCGCAGTTCCCCGCAAAGATCATCAAGTCCGCCCAAGAAATTTTCTGGCCATATTTTTGCTTGATCGGCCAAAGCAAACGGCGCGCCTTGTCGAGATTGGCGTTGTCCGGCCAGCTATTCAGCGGAGCAAAGCGCTGCGTGCCATCCGAGGCTCCCCCGCGGCCATCCGAAACCCGGTAGGTCCCCGCACTGTGCCAGGCCATGCGGATGAACAGCGGGCCATAGTGCCCATAGTCCGCCGGCCACCAGTCCTGCGAGGTCACCATCAAGGTCTCCAAATCCTTTTTCAGAGCGGCTAGATCTAATTTTTTAAACTCCGCCGCATAGTTGAATTCTCCGCCCAGGGGATTGCCCTTGGCCGGGTTTTGGTGCAGCATGCGCAGGTTCAACTGATTCGGCCACCAGTCAGCATTCGACATTCCACCAGCCGCCGTGGTCCGGTCCGCAGGGCTCTTCATGGCTCCGCCCACCACCGGGCACTTGCTGACATCGCCCCCCGCCAGGGGGTTGGCTAGGCCGCTGCTCGCCCCCAGCCAGAGGCCCAGGGCACAGGCCGCGAGGCTCAGAGACGGGCCGCCGCAGGCCACGCCAGGCCGCGGCATCCATGCGGGCCGGGCCGGGGTTGATTTCGGGTATTTCGCTAGACGATTTTTCATGGGTTTTTGGGGTTTTTTGGGGTTGTCGCCATCTCGGCAAAGGCGCCTGCTGCGGATGGCTCAGCCTCCCGCAGCGGTACCTTGACCGCGACGTCTGGGGCGGGTGCCCCAGTACCTTGCCACTACGGCTCAGCCCCCCGCCATGTCTCAGCGGACCCGATCTTTTTCCGAGGCTTGGGCTCGCCCGGCCGACCCCAGCGCCGCGCCCTGGCTAGTCTCCATCCTCAGCCTCCTCGGCCTCCTCGGGCTGGGTAAAGACAAAGGCGGCGCGGCGCGGCGGCGGCATCGGCGACTCGGCTCCGCGCACCGATTTCCATATGATTTCGTTGAGCTTGAGGTCGTCGGCGGCGTCCTCTTGGGCCAAATTCATGGCTTGGCTAGCCTGGCCACCCCAAGCGGTTTTGAGATTGCGCTCATCCGGGTCGCCTGCGCACGGCCTCGCCCGGTAGGGAGTGAAGTCAGGCTGAGCCTGAAAGCTAGCAAACATCGGCATGGCCGCAGCATCAAACTGACTCATCGGCGCGAGCCCGAGGATCAACTCCATGGTGCGCAGCATGCTGCTCGTCGAATACATCGTCGAGTCCACCCGCCCACGGCGGATGTAGGGGCTGATGGCGAAAGCGATGGTGCGATGGGCATCGATGTGATCGGGGCCATTCTGGGCGTCGTCCTCCACCACAAAAATGGCCATCTGGGACCAAAACGTGGATCGACTGAGGCCTTCCACGACTAATCCAAACGCGCGGTCGTTGTCCATCAAGTGTGCCGTCGGGGTGGGCTTGCCCGGGCTGGTGCCGCTAGTGTGATCATTGGGCAAGCGGAGCACTTGGAGGCGGGGCATCTCGCCTTCTTTCTCAAAACGGGACAACTCGGCGAGAAAACGCTCCGCGCGCTTCACATCCGTATAATCCATATCAAAGCTGCGGAAGCCAGGATCGAAGTGGCCTTCCAGCGCCTTGGCCTTAGCCGTGCCCGGATCGCCCGGGTTCTTGCCGTTAGCCACCCACTCGCCGTAGCTGCGGTAGCTGACCCCGCTCTGCGCGGCGCGGTCCCAGAGGTAGCCCCCCGCAGGGGTTGCGATAGGAAAGCCGCCTTCGCTGGGATAGGGAAACTTGCCGCTCTTGGCGTGGCCGTAGCTGAGGGGCCAGTTCTTTTCCACAAAGTCGCTGGCATAAGCCCCCATGGTCCACTCGTGCCCGTCGGCGCTCACTTCCGACTCAACATAGAAATTGTCCAGCAAGACAAATTCCCCCGCTAGAGCGTGGTGGTTCGGAGTGATTTTTTCCGGAAAAAGACATAGGCTAGCATCGCCATCCCCGGCGGCCACGTCGCCGAGCACTTGGTCGTAGGTGCGATTTTCTTTGATCACATAAATGACGTATTTGATGGGCGAGGGGTCCCCGACCCGGCGCGGAATGGGGTTGCCCGCCTCCGGCAAGGCGGCGATTTGGCGCGCCGTGTCCGGCAGGCCTTGGTAGGCCGCCGCGCTCCACTCCGCCAATTGCGCCGCGCCGGCCTCCCCTGGCCGCAGCGGAATCGCGCTGACCGTGCCATTCATCAGTTCGCCAATGTATTGCTTCACCCCGGGCGCGGACTTCTTGCCAGGCTGCGGCCCCTGCGGATTGGCCTTGGAGGTCTCGCCCTTGCCGTTGGCCACGTAAAGGGTGCGCCCATCCGGGCTGACGCGCACGCTCGTCGGATACCAGCCCACCGGAATGAACCCGACCGAGCGGGACTTCCCTGGGCTCGCGATGTCAAACACCGCCACCGTGTTGATGTTAGCGTTGGCCACGTAGAGGCGCCCGCCATCCGGGCTGAAGGCCAGCGCGTTCGGCGTATTGCCAGGAGGCGAGCCCGGCTGCAGTTCCGCCAGCAGCACCTCGAGGGAGCGCCCCTCCCCCGCCACGTCCAGCACGCTAACCGTGTTGTGATTGGCGTTGGCAACATAAAGCCGCTGCCCATCCGGGCTCAGCAGCATCTCATTGGGATGGCCCTCCGTCGCCCAGCGGCCCACCACCTGAAACGTCTTGGTGTCGATCACCGCCACCGCCGCCTGCGCCCACAAGGACACATAAAGGCGGTCCCGCTTCTCATCCAGAACACAAGCATAGGGAAAGGGCGCGCTGGCATCAGTCTTATCAAGCCCTTGGTTAGCGCGCTTGGTGATCGAGGGATCATCCGTGGTCGCGGCGGGCTTGGCCGCCTCGGCTTCGGCGTGCTCGAGCAAGAGCAGTTCATCCGTCGAGGCCGCCCCCTCCCCGTCAAAGCGCACCCGGCTAATGCTGTGACCCCACACATTGGCGACATAGAGTGTGCCCCCATCCCCGCTGAGCGCCAGGCCCGCCGGAATGCCCCGCTTCTTGGCATCGCGCAGCGCCACCTCCCTCACTTCCTGAAGCGCGCCCCCCGCAAAGTCAAAGATGTGGATGGTTTCCGCCGATCCCCCAGAACAAAACAGGCGCGACCCATCGCGAGAAAAAGTTAGTCCATAGAACGCTTCCCCCACCTTGCTTCGGCTCGCGATGCTGCCCTTGCTCAGATCGAGCACCACAATCTCGTGCTGACCAAATCCGCAGTGTAACACGGCGGCAAACTGCCCTCCCGGATGCAGCGCCAGGTTGACCGGGAAATCCCCCACGGGCATCTGGGTTCCCGCAGGGCGCAGGCTCCATTGATTGGGCAACAACACCGACCCGTCCGGCCGCCGACCCGGGAGGTCCACGGGCTGCGCTGCGGCCAGGCCAGAAAACAAGAACCACGTTAGGAGGGAAGCGCGCATCATGAGAAATAAAGTCGGGGACTGCCTCCCTCCTGCCACGAAACCCCCTTTCCGTCGAGCGCCATGGCGTGACAAGTCCTCCAGGCAGGCCGGGCGGGGCCTTCCCCGCCCCCCAACCGCCTAAGTGAAGAACGCCCGGTCCAAGCTGCGGAACTGGATCGCTTCGAGCACATGGTCGGCAACAATGTCCTCCGCCCCCGCCAAATCGGCGATGGTCCGCGCCACTTTGAGAATGCGGTCGTGGGCCCGCGCGCTGAAATTGAGGTGATCCATGGCGTGCTCGAGCAGGCCAGAAGCCTCGGCGTCGATCGCGCAATACTGGCGCAACAGGCGCGGGCTGAGGGCACTGTTGCTAGGGAGACCGCAGCCACGGTAGCGCTCTTGTTGGCGGCGCCGGGCCGCCATCACCCGCGCCCGGATTTCCCCAGAACTCTCCTCCGGGGCCGTGGAGGAAAGCTGCCGGTGATCCACGTTAGGCACCTCCACGTGGATGTCGATGCGATCGAGCAGCGGCCCGCTGATGCGCTGGCGGTAGCGGGTGATTTTGCAGCGGCACTCCCGGCGCAAGTCCCCGTAGTACCCACACGGACAGGGATTACAGCGGGGGCGACGCCAGCAAGAAACGCGTTGCCCATCCGCCGCAAAGCGCCATGGGCCGGGCCATCGCCTACACCCTCAACCTCTGGCCCGAGCTCCAAGTCTTCATAGAGGACGGCCGCGTCGGCCTCGATAACAACCCCGTCGAAAATGCGAACCGGCCCACCGCCGTCGGCAAAAAGAACTGGCTATGCATCGGCGAAGCCGAAGCCGGGGAACGCGCCGCGATTCTTTACACCCTCATCGAATCCTGCCGCAGCCACGGACTGGATCCCTTCGCCTGGCTGCGCGACGTCCTCACCCGCCTGCCCACCATGGCTGTCAGCCGGATCCCCGAACTCACCCCCGCCGCCTGCGCCAAAGCCAACCGCAAGGCCACACCCCAAGCCGCCTGAATCCCGGTTGCGGCGTCAACTCAAAGACGACGGCACCTCGCGCACCGCTTACGC
>CALQKQ020000118.1 GCA_943331195.2 Akkermansia muciniphila
AACTTCGGCCTCTCCCAAGAACACGCCCCCCTTCACCCCGGCTCCCGCTGCCACCTCCGCTTCGACGACACCAACCCCGCCAAAGAAGACCTCGAATACGTCGAAAGCATCCAACAAGACGTCCGCTGGCTCGGCTTCGACTGGGGCCCCCACCTCCACCACGCCAGCGACTACTTCGAGCAAATCCACGCCTTCGCCCTCGAACTCATCCACAAAGGCCTCGCCTACGTCTGCGACCTCCCCGTCGAAGCCGTCCGCGCCTCCCGCGGCTCCCTCACCGAACCCGGCCAAAATAGCCCCTTCCGCGACCGCAGCCCCCAAGAAAATCTCGCCCTCTTCGCCCACATGCGCGACGGCGCCTTCCCCGACGGCTCCCGCACCCTCCGCGCCAAAATCGACATGGCCTCCCCCAACATGAACCTGCGGGACCCCGTGCTCTATCGCATCAAAAAGGTGCCCCACGACCGCACCGGCGACGCCTGGTGCATCTACCCCATCTACGACATGGCCCACGGCTATTCCGACGCCATCGAGGGCATCACCCACAGCATCTGCACCCTCGAATTCGAAGCCCATCGCCCCCTCTACGACTGGCTCCTCGAACACTCCAGCGCCCCCTGCCACCCCCGCCAAATCGAGTTCTCCCGCCTCAACCTCACCTACACCGTGATGAGCAAACGCAAGCTCCTCGAACTCGTCGAGCGCTCCCTCGTCGACGGCTGGGACGACCCCCGTATGCCCACCCTCTCCGGCCTCCGCCGCCGCGGCTACACCCCCTCCGGCATCCGCTCCTTCTGCCACAACATCGGCGTCACCAAATACAACAGCGTCACCGACATGGGCCTCCTCGAAGCCGCCCTCCGCGACGACCTCAACCAATCCGCCCCCCGCTTCCTCGGCGTCCTCCGCCCCCTCAAATTCACCATCACCAACTGGCCCGAAGGTCACATCGAACACCTCGAAGCCGCCAATAACCCCGCCGACCCCACCGCCGGCTCCCGCCTCCTCCCCTGCACCGGCGACCTCCTCATCGAGCAAGACGACTTCATGGAAGAACCCTCCCCAGGCTACTTCCGCCTCGCCCCCGGCCGCAGCGCCCGCCTCCGCCACGGCTACAACGTCACCTGCCAAGAAATCATCAAAAACGACCTCGGCCAAGTCGTCGAACTCCGCGGCCCCTACGACCCCGCCAGCCGCGACACCAAACCCAAAAAAGGCACCGCCGTCATCCACTGGCTCAGCGCCCCCCACGCCCTCCCCGCCCAAGTCCGCCTCTACGACCGCCTCCTCACCGTCCCCGACCCCGCCGACATCCCCCCAGGCACCGACTGGACCACTACCCTCAATCCTCAATCCCTCGAAATCCTCAACCACGCCCGCGTCGAACCCGCCTCCCTCACCGCCCCCGGCACCTTCCAATTCGAACGCCTCGGCTACTTCTGCCAAGACTCCCGCCACTCCTCCCCCGCCCACCCCGTCCTCAACCGCACCGTCACCCTCAAAGACACCTGGGCCAAACCCAAACAAACCTAACCACCCATCCCAGCCCCCAGCCCAGCTCAGTCACTCCTAGCCCAATCGCCATGTTTAAAAAATAAACATCGCGCCGCCGCGCGCCGCTCACGGCATATGTATTTGTATAGAAAAGAAACCCCCGGTGGCTATTTATTGGCAATTTCGAATAATATTCCTCTCAAATACCGCGACCCCAATGGCACCGTTCATGCCATTAGTCCGGTACTTCTTCCTTGAGAACATCCACCAACCCAACCCCATCGAAGTTCCATCCAACGTGTAAGCCGACAGCAACCGTGAAGCCAAACATGGCAGATTCGGGGCCCCTTTCAGTGTCCTGAAAATCAATGAATCATGAAAATCATTCACTACGTCCCGCCACTCGTTGCGCTGCTCATCGCGGCGGCATGGCTGACTAGCTTGCGAGTCTCGAACCGCGCCCTGGAGCAGAATAATATCTCTCTTGAGACAAAGATCGCGGCATCCCGCAATTCCTTGGTGTTCCAGAATGAACGCGCCCGAGCCGGGGCGAAAAGCGTCAAGGCGAAGCGCGAGGAGAAACCTTCGGAAAATGAGATCAAGCCCTCGGCCGACTGGGTGAGCACCTCTCGGGATTGGAACAAACTCGTTCTCTTCAACAATAATGAGGGAGCAAGATTTAATCTTACATCGGCCTGTAGAAGGCTCGAAAACCTGGCCTCCGAGATGAGTGGAGACGAACTCGCGAGTGCCTTTACGGAAATGGCCGCACTACCTGTCGAAGCAGAATTTCGCAATTACCTCGAATCGGTGATGCTGGACCAGCTCAAAAAGAAAAATCCCGAATTTGCCTTCAGCGCATACCTTGCCAAATGCCAGAATGAAGCTACTAGCCCGATCAAAATGGGGGATTTCCATGAATGGCTTGCGCGAGATCCCGCCGCTGCCACGACCTGGTATGAGAGGCAAGTCGCCGCAGATGTTTTCGATAAGACTCTCGACGGAAAAACTCCCACCATGATACCGTTTGAATCGGCATTCATCATGTCCCTGCTCACATCCGATCCAGCTGCCGCCGCGCAACGGATGAACACTATTCCGCCAGACTTGCGCGGCAGTTTAGGTGCTTACATGTGGAGCGTTCCCAAAGAGAATAGCATGGCTTTCGTTGACCTCCTTCGCAAATCAATGCCCATGGAGGAATATATGGCCATACTGAGAGACAACAGTTTGACTGAGTATAATTTCCGCTTTAATAGTGATAACAATCCAAAAGACATTCAAAAGAACCTGAATCGTCTCGGCTTCAGCCCTGAAGAGCGGTCCACCCTCATGGCACAGCACTTTGCGCAGCTTGCGAAGTATCGCGCCATGAGAGACAAAGGCAATACCCCGTCCCGCGAAAAATTCGACGACCAACGCACACGGATCCAAGCGATCGACCCCTCCTCGGCTGATCGAGCAACCGGCGTGGCCCTGCAAAGTTACCTTGAAAACGCCAAAACTACTGGCGCTCAGGAGTTTGTCGAGAAGATCGCGACTGATTACCATGATGCAGGTGCCGGAGACGAACTATTGGTTCCATTGATTGAGGGCAGCGCGAACGCCAGTATCTCTTATCCAAAGGACAGAGCGCGGGTGCTGGCGACGAAGATCTCGGATGAAGGACTCCGTGAAGAACTGCTGCAAAAGCTCAATTGAAGCATGAAGCGGTCCCTTGTCATTTGTGCTATTATGTTCATCTTCGCCGCTCTTCTGGGCTGGCGGGAAAGCCAGCAACTTTCCCGCAAGAGGGAAATCAATGCCAAACTCGCCAAAGAAGCTGCGGCCCTTCCCGGCAATAATGCCGAGTCGCCGAACGTCCTGGAGCAGCGCAAAGCGTATTTCGCCATGAAGGAACGAGTCAAAACCCTCGGCCTTGATTATTTTGCGCTATTCCGCGATTATGGTGAAAATGCTACCGGTGAATCCGGTGAGGAATTCAGGAAACTACAGGCTCAAATAAAAAGTCGTTTGGAGGAACTTGATCCCGCAGCGATCAGGCAATTCATGGATCAATGCTACAATAATCCCGACTTGAACCTGCGAATCAAGCGTGATCTCAATGGTTATGTCCGGACTGTCTTTATCACGAAATACCCGATTGAGATGGCCAGAATGATGAGCAAGTCGCCGGAACTCTTTGGTATCGACGGTAAATCAGTGCCTGAGGAATACGTTCAAGATCCGTTTCAACATCTGGTTTACTATTTTAGCTGGGAAAAGAAAGACATTCAGACTGTCTTCCAGTGCCTCGCTGAAGCACCACCAGAATTTCAATCCAAGTACATCAGTGGGGTCTTAGAACATTACGCCTACAGTGCTCCGAAACGCACCGAGTTGCTCGAAGCGATGAGAGCCTTCGCCTTGACACCCGAGCAGGTGGGCCTTGTGAAACGTCAGTTAAGCGAGCTCGTCTTCGGGCGTGGCGCCGCCAAGGCGACATTCATTGAAGTCTCCGATTGGCTCGAATCGGCAAATCTATCAAGCGACGAACTTGACGCTGCCACCAAGGAAATGCAGAAGAACGTGCGAGTCGGCGAAACCGGCCGATGGCTGGACTGGCTGGCAAAAAGCGAGTTGCCTGATGAAGTCTCCAAGGAACGCGCTTTCGAACTCGCCACCGCGTGGACCGGGAATGACTACCTCGCCGCCGGCAAGTGGCTCAACAGCGCACCCGACAGTCCGGAAAAATCCGCCGTCGCCAGCGCCTACGCCACCACAGTCTATCCCTACGATCCTGCGGGCGCCATGCAATGGATTCAGACGCTGCCAGAGGGCCCCGACCGCAGCAAGGCACTGGCCACGATTTATCAAGGCATGAAGAAAAATGAGAGTTCCACGTACGATAGAACAGTTGTCGAGGCCTTCGCCCGGGAACATGGGCTTAAGGAGTAATCATTGAAAAATCATTGCTTGGGAATCCGCCATCCCGACTTCAGCGGATCCATGGGGATCTCCCAGCCTTTGTTAAAACCAAAGTGAGCTAGTTGTTGTTATCTTTAGCATATCCAGCGTTCTGCTCAAGGATCAAGCCGCGCCCGCAGACCCTTGTCAACTCACGCTTTTAGGATAAACCGTGCACCGCCGCGTCGCGCCCACGACACATGTATTGCTTGGCTGTCTCTTCATTTTCTCCGTTTAGCCCACACCCACATGAGGCAAACAAATACCGCGCTGACCGCGATCCATGCCGACCATGGAATAGAGGCTATTTTTTCTCTCACCGAAGTCGGGTTTTGCTCGGGAATGGTCATGAGAGCTGCCGGTGGCGGCTCTGGTTGAGCCTTCAGCCCTGCTCGTCCTTGGGCTTCACCAAGTGGCGACTCCGTCGTTAAGGGCTGTGCCGCTACGGCAATTCCACTCCCTTTTAGCGCTTTATCCCAAAACGCCCCTTGGTCCGCCCCCATTTGTGCGATCCAAGTCGAGCGCTGCAGGCGCTGCAAACTGAGCCCCGCTCTCGTTGGATAAACATCCACGGAAAGCACCACCAGCTCCGGCCCCTCACTCCAAAGCATCACCTGTTTTTTCGGATCTGACGCATCTTCAAAGCTGGGAACATCCTTCACCCACGTGCCCTCTCCTAATTTTTGGCGCAGCAGGTCAGCGATGTGAACGAACAACTTGGAGGCAGCCTCAGGCGCTAAAGAAGCATCCTCGCACCAGTAGGTCACCGATTCCAGCGCAGCTTCGTTAAACGTGGCCTTCCCTAAAAACTTGGTCTCAAACGCCTCGAGCGATTTCAGTTCCCCTGACTTCACCTCAGCACCGGGCGCTTGGTTCGCTGGTTCTACATCTCTTGCTGCGGAGGATTGAGGCAGTGTTGTTGCCAATACTTCAAGAAGCTCCTCTTCTTCCCTTTGCGAAGCGCTTATCGAACCTAGGCTTGCTGCCAAGACGAAAGAAATGAAGCAACACTTGAGTTTCATGACAAATTGGCAGAGAAACTAGCTTCGATTGGGCGAAATTGAAAGGCGGAATTTCAATCCAAGGGCGAATGGATGAGTCGTCCGCGGGAAATGGCGCCGATGGCGGGGAATTCGAAAACCAACCAATCCACGGAACGACTCCCAGCTTACCCACCATCAAGGCACCCCATTCCAGATTCACCTCAACGCGTCCGGTGCCGTCGAACGCGCAGAAAAATCGGCGCCACCCGTTCCCCTCGCGGCACCGAAACCCCTGCCCTCCCGCCACCCCTGCTAAAGGTGCCCAGGCGCGGCCACCCGCGACTCCTCGATCTCCTCGCGCCGATTCCGCAAAATGCGATCCGCAATCTCCCGGACCATCTCGTCGAGAAGCAGGCGCAGGTGGCTCCCCCCCCGATAGTCGCTCGGGGCAATATGCTTAATCCGATTGGCGTGCGCGCTGAGCTGATAACACTTGCGAAAGCTGCTTAAGGTCGGATCGTTAGGATTGTAGACCGCGATGGATTGCCCCCCAAACTGCTTCATCACCGTGAAGCACGGGACGTCGGTGGGCCCGTCTCCCACATAAATCATATTCGTAAAGGGCACCGGCCGAAGCTCCGGCGGCATGTGGTCGTTGACGTCCTGGCTGAGATCGAGCAAGCCCTTGTTGATGCGGAAAAGGTATTGCGTCTTTTGCGTGTGCGAAATCACCCGCTTGGGGAAGGTGATGCGGCCCTTGGAATCCGTGGCAAACTCGCAGCCAAAAATCTCCTTCACATACGGCTTCAGCGCGCTGCCCTCAATCAAGGCCTTCATGCCACTCGAAAGGATATAGTGCTCAATGCGAATGCCAATCGCCCGATGGGCCTCGCTGAGCAGGGAATGCAGCTCCGTGAACATCTCCGGAAGACCCGGATAAAATTTCAAGTTAGCACCCAGGCGCACCAATTCCTCATTGGTGGGCGGGTCCATCGGGAGCGAATCCAACAATGTTTTAAGATAGGCTAACTCGCTCTCCCAACCCTCCTCGCGCACCAGGTACTGGCTCTTTTTCCAAAAAGCCGCTGGGTCAATGCCGTAGGCCGGAAACAGCACCTCGTCCTGCATGTAAGTCGGACTGAGCGTCTGATCGTAGTCGTACACGATCGCAATGGTCGTTTGGGGAAGAGACATAGTTAGAAAAAACGCAGAAAAACCTTAAGCTCGATCAGTGCCGCCAAGCCATCTCAGCTTTCGCCAGCAAAGACCTCGCGCGCCACCGCGTTCAGCTCCGGGTGCCGCCACCGAAAGCCCGCCGCCGCCGCCGCCGCCGGCACCGCCCGTTGGCTTTGCAAAAAAACCTCCGCCAGCCCGCCCGGCAATAACTGAAGCACCGCCGCAGGCACCGGAAACCACGCTGGGCGATGCAGCGCCCGCGCCACGATCGCAGTAAACTCTCGGTTCGTCACCGGATGCGGCGCCGTGGCATTGACCGGCCCGCGCAGGCTCTCCTCCTCACAGGCAAAAACATAAAGGTCCGCCAAGTCCTCCACATGAATCCACGACGTCCACTGCCGCCCCGAACCCAGCCGCCCCCCTAAGCCAAGCTGAAACACCCGCCGCAAAGGCTGCGCCGCCCCCCCTCCCTTTCCCAACACTAAGGGAGTCCGCAGGCTCACCACCCGCGCAAAGCTCGCCGCCTCCCCCACCGCCGCCTCCCAGCCCCGGCACACTCCCGCCAAAAAACCGTCTCCCCCCGCATGGCTCTCCCGCAATTCCTCATCGCCCTGGTCCCCATAAAAAGCCATCCCCGACGCTCCCACCACCACCCCAGGCGGCCCCACCGTCTCCCGCAACCGCCCCACCATTTCCCCAGTCCACTCCACCCGACTGCGCCGAATCGCCTCCTTCTTCGCCGCCGTCCACAGCCCCAAGATCGGCTCGCCCGCAAGATGCACCAGCGCCCCCAATCCCGTAAAATCAGCCGTCCGGAGATCAGCAAGGGAGCGCACCTCGTCAAAAGCCGGATCCGCCCGCGGCCGCCGCGAAAAAGCCACCACCCGATGCCCTCGGGCCCGCGCCGCCGCCGCCACATAGCGCCCAATAAAACCCGTCGCCCCAGTGATGCCAATGTTCATGCCCTCACCCTACCAGCCCTGCCCCTCCCAGCAAGGCGGCAAGATGTGCCGATTTGCCGCGTAATGGCTGGTCACCAAGCCCCGCTTCACTTACAAGCGAGGTCTTCCCTTCCCATGAAACATTCGCTCCTCCTCCTCTCCGGCGCCTCCCTCGCCGCCCTCCTCCCCGCCGCCGCCGCCCCCGCCCTCACCTGGGCCACCCAACAGCTCACCGCCGAATTCCACGCCGAAGGTGCCGCCGTCGGCGACTTCAATAAGGACGGAATCAAAGACGTCGCCTACGGCCCCTCCTGGTTCGCCGGCCCCTCCTTGAAAGATTCCCACCCCATCTACCCCTCCGCCAAATTCGAACCCCGCGGCTACTCCAAAAACTTCGTCACCTACGGCCCCGACCTCAACGCCGACGGCTGGGACGACGTCCTCGTGCTAGGCTTCCCCGGCGATGAAAGCTATTGGTTCGAGAACCCCAAAGGCGCCCCCGGCGAGTGGAAAAAACACGTCGCCATCAAGGTCACCGACAACGAATCCCCCACCTGGACCGACCTCACTGGCGACGGCAAACCCGAAATCGTCTGCAGCCAAGGCGGCTTCTTCGGCTACGCCTCTCCCGGACAAGACCCCACCCAACTCTGGACCTTCGTCCCCGTCTCCACCAAAGCCGCCGGCGAGCGCTTCACCCATGGCCTCGGCATCGGCGATGTGAACGGCGATGGCAAAATGGACATCCTCGAAAAAAATGGCTGGTGGGAGCAACCCGCCGACCCCCGCACCCAGCCCGTCTGGACTCAACACCTCGTCCCCTTTTCCCCCCAAGCCGGCGGCGCCCACATGTTCGCCTACGATTTCGATGGCGACGGCGACAACGACGTCCTCACTAGCCTCGCCGCCCACAGCTACGGCCTCGCCTGGTTCGAGCAGTCCAAAGGCCCCGATGGCAAAGCCGTCTTCACCCAACACGATATCATGCCCGCCGATCCCAAAGCTCCTAGCAAGGGACCCGTCTTCAGCATGCTCCACGCCATAGATCTAGCTGATATCAACGGCGACGGCATCAAGGACCTCGTCACTGGCAAACGCCACTGGGCCCACGCCCCCCAGCCCGACGGCTCCGGCGGCGACCCCGGCGTCAACGACCCCGCCGTGATCTATTGGTATGAAGTCAAACCCGGCGGCACCAGCGGCAACGCCACCTTCACCCCCCACCTCATCAACGGCGACTCCGGCGTCGGCACCCAAGTCATGATCGCCGAAATGGACGGCCAAGCCCCCCCCGAAGTCGTCGTCGGCAACAAAAAAGGCGCCTTCGTCCACCGCGCCACCGCCGCCAAATAAGCATTCCCCGTCCCGCCCTTGCCCGGCCGCCTCGGCCGCGCAAGCGTGCGGGGTGGCCTGCCATTCCCATTTCGATACCCTACTGCAAGGAGGCGAGCCGCTCTTGGCCCTAGCCCCCATGCAGGACGTCACCCATCTGCCCTTCTGGCGCATCATGGCCCGCCGCGGCGGCGTCGACCTGTATTTCACCGAATACATGCGCGTCCACTCCGTCTCCCAACCCGAGCGCTGGATCGTCCAATCCATCACCCAAAACCCCACCGGCCGCCCCGTCATCGTCCAAATCATCGGCAACGATATCCCCTCCATCCTCCGCACCCTCCCCCTCCTCCAGGCCCTCCCCATCGCCGCCATCGACCTCAACCTCGGCTGC